>CAZRNJ010000108.1:0-8202 GCA_964601385.1 uncultured Bacteroidales bacterium
ATTTTGTTTTATACCGGCAACATTCAACAAATCCATTTATATATTTTTCATCGGCAGGAGTCCAGCAAGACATAATGAAGATAAAAAAAATCACTGATGGAAGAACAACCAAAGCCGATGGCTTAGGGCACACGATCAACACCCCGGCAAATGAAATCTTTCCATACTTCGACCCATATACTACAACATTATATTTCAGCAGCAATGGACACAGCTCATGCGGCGGGTACGATCTTTTCCGTTCCGTTTTAAACCCGGAAACAGGAATCTGGACAACGCCTGAAAATCTTGGATTTCCAATAAATACACCATACGATGATTTAATTTACCTGCCGGTAAATCCGACGTATGCAATACTGGTATCGGCCCGTAACTGCAGCAAAACAAATGTAAGAATTTATATCCTTACAGCAACAAAAAACAGCCGCGCTTACTATGCATCAACCAATGACGAACTGGCTCAACACGCAGGTTTCATAATACCGGGAGATATAGATGATCCGGGCGCCGGAAAGGATCAGAAAAACACAGCATACAATACCTCTGCGAAACTGCCGTCTGCAGCATACAAAAAGAATATACAGCAGGGATTATTTTATCAGGCCATTGCTGACAGTATGTTACGACTGGCTGAGGGGAAAAATAAAATACTTTTTTCACTTGCCAGCAGTACACAAATAACAGCCGAAAGGAAAGAAATCTATCGCTTAAAAAAGTACGCGGGTGAGATCCAGTTAAAAGCCGATCAATACTTTATTGAAGCCAGCAACAACGAAACAACGATGCTGTCCGACGCGAATAATCCATCCGGTATGAAAACGATAGCAAAACCATCCATAAATAAATTCAATATCAGTAGCACACCATCAGCCAATGAACTGTTGCAACCAACTCCCGTCATATTACCCGACGGCATCATATACCGTATCCAGTTAGGTGTTTACAGTACAGCCATGCCCCACTCTTATTTTAAAGGGATCCAACCCCTGTCCGGAGAGAAATTTCTTCAACCTCCGGTTATCAAATATTATGCAGGAGTATTCACGTCTTATTTCGACTGTTCTGCTGCACTCGAAGAAGTAAGGGCGCTGGGATTCACTGATGCATTTATTGTTTCATACCTGAACGGGAAAGAAATTCCGGCTGAACGGGCAAAAAAATTAGAACAATAGACCAACCGGTGAACAACGACGGCTGAAATAATGCACTTCTCTCTATTTCTATATAATCCCTAATTATTCAATAAAACGCTTTGCAAAGAGACGAACTACCTGAATTATATGGATGACATTTGGGCCATATTATGCAATAGAATGGTATAATTCCAAATGGTAAAATATCTACAAGGATAATACTCCTGCCAACAATCAGAGTATACGGCTATTGCACCCAATGCAAAAAGAGCCAATTTGTTATATTCGTCATATTTGATTAAACCCTGATTTTTCAATTGAGTTGGCTCAACTGAAAAACGCTCTTGAAAATCTAATCGTTAGCTGATTGCTAACAATAAGATTTTCTAAGGCGGGGTTATCGCGTTAATGCAATAGAAATGTTGGGTTTATAATATTCAAGGAATTTCTATTGCAAAATCGCGGTTAAATTTGACTAATAATTTAGCATGTACCTGGATAGTTATAAAACTGCAATTTATAAGCTTTGTATTCAAAACAAGGTCAAGGCATTATATGTATTTGGATCCGTTTTGACAGAAAGATTTAACGAAAAAAGTGATATTGATTTAATTGTTGATATTGATTCTGATGACCCATTTGAATATGCCGATAATTACTTCAATTTAAAATTTGCACTTGAGGATTTGATCAAAAGACCGATTGATTTGCTAGAAAATAAAGCGATTAAAAATCCATATATAAAACAAAATATCGATCAATCAAAATCTTTGATATATGCAAAAGGATAAGCAGTATGATATTTTGGCTTGTTTAATAGATATTGAGCAATCAATTAGAGAGATAAATGAATTTCTGCCACAGGAAAGAAACTTCATTACTTTTCAAAAGGATTTAAAAACAAAAAAAGCAGTAGAACGTAATATTGAGATAATAGGTGAGGCGATGGATCGAATATTACAAACAAATTCGAATATCCAGATATCTGACACACGAAAGATTGTTGATACAAGAAATAGGATTATCCCAAATTATTCAATAGAAGTATCTGCAAAGAGACGAACTATTTGAATTAGTTGGGATTATCCCGATTTAGAAAAATAACCTTTTAAGCAATTGAAAATGTGTCTAAAAGGTATATTTTTCTTAATCGCTATGCAATAGAAAACCTTCTATTGCATAGTTTGGGATTATTCATGGATACGATAGCGTATCAGATGATGTGATTTGGTTGATCGTTAATCAATACCTCCCAATTTTGCAAAAAGAAGTAAAAGCACTATTAAAATAGCACTGGGTACAACAGCCGTAAGCCAATATAATCTACTTTTCAATTAATGTATTGGAAATGGGATTTATGGGATAATTCCAAATGGTACTACCTGGCAGACAGGGAATAACCCAAGTAAATCAGATAGTTCGGCACATCCTTCGCCTTCTGCAGATTAATTTGGGATAATTATATGCATTTGGTTTGGTAAATAGCATTTTTTTCTTACATTTGGTTTTCCAAAATCTGTACATGAATGGAAAACAACAAGAATTTATCCAATCCGAATACAGCAAAAACTACACTTACCCTCCGGTATTTGACGTTGCATAACGATAACAGGCATACTTTTCAGTTTGTAATGGAAACGCTGGTTGAAGTTTGTTCGCACAACAACATACAAGCCGAGCAATGCGCCACCATTGCCCATCACAAAGGCAAATGTGATATTATGAAAGGCCCTGTGAATAACCTGAAGCCAATGCAGGAAGAGCTGATCAGCCGCGGACTTATTGTTACCATCGACTAATTATCCCATTATAAATATATGTCCCTAACCCTTATTATCCTGCTGATTACTGCAGGTTTAGCATTACTGTTGATTGAGATGCTTTTTATCCCCGGATTTGGCATCACCGGTATTGCCGGATTATTGATTATTATCTCAGGGATCATTGTTGGCTATAATGTAGCAGGACAACAGACCGGACACTACATTCTTATAGGAACCATAGTGGCAACCCTTGTTCTGACGTATTATTCGCTTCGTACAAAGACATGGAAAAACACAGGACTGAAAGCAAGCATAGATAGCAGGATTATTGCCTTTGAGCAGGATATTCCGCAAGGGACACAGGGAAAAACCGTCAGTCGCCTGGCGCCATCCGGTAAAGTACTGATTAACGGCATGGCATATGAAGCGCACGCTGAAAATGACTTTTTAGATGAAAACACAGAAATAATTGTAATTAAAACTATTCAGAATAAAATTATTGTCAAACAACTAAACTAATAAAAATATGGAAGCAACCGGATTCGTTCTTGTCATTTTAATAGTACTCTGTATATCTGCATTATGGCTGTTCTTATACTTTGTACCACTGGGTTTATGGTTTTCAGCCATCTTCTCAAAAGTATATGTACCCATTGGCCAGCTAATTGCTATGCGGATAAGAAAAGTACCGCCACAGGTAATTATCAATGCTTTAATTGCTACGTCAAAAGCAGGACTCAAACTCGACCGTGAACATCTTGAGGCACATTATCTGGCTAAGGGAAATGTACCCCAAGTAGTTAATGCCCTGATATCGGCCGATAAGGCAAATATCGGACTTGATTTTAAAGCCGCGGCTGCTATTGATCTGGCAGGCCGCAATGTATTTCAGGCGGTACAAATGTCGGTTAATCCAAAAGTAATTGATGTACCACCTGTTGCAGCCGTAGCCAAAGACGGTATCCAGCTGGTGACAAAGGCACGGGTAACGGTGCGGGCAAATATTAAACAACTTGTAGGCGGCGCCGGGGAAGAAACTATTCTGGCACGTGTTGGCGAGGGAATTGTATCATCTATCGGGTCAGCCGGTTCACACAAGGAAGTACTTGAAAATCCGGATTCTATCTCCAAATTAGTATTGCGTAAAGGCCTTGATGCCGGAACTGCTTTTGAAATCCTTTCGATAGATATTGCAGATATTGATGTGGGTAAAAATATAGGCGCACAGTTGCAAATGGATCAGGCCAATGCCGATAAAAATATTGCTCAGGCCAAGGCAGAAGAAAAAAGGGCTATGGCCGTAGCTCATGAGCAGGAAATGAAGGCCAAAGCACAGGAAGCGCGGGCAAAAGTAATCGAAGCCGAAGCGCAAGTTCCAATGGCCATAGCCGAATCATTCAGATCAGGAAATCTCGGAATAATGGATTACTACAGAATAAAAAACATTCAGGCCGATACTGAAATGCGCGAAAATATTGCTAAGCCAAAAGATACAACCAGAGACAAGGCAATCTGATTTCAACGATTAATTCGGGCTGTTTTAGGAATTGAACGGAATTTAGTACTTTTGCAACACCTTAAGGGCGTTTGCCTTGTTCTTTGAAAACGAATTAGTATGGCTAAAGGGTTGAAACTATTTGCTGAACGAACGTCCCGCAGATTAATAACATTCTTCAATTAATGTATATACCTTTAGCAAGCGAGTAACTGGCTGCCTGGCTGGCACGGGCAGGTTTATCCGAAACAACATGCTATAGCAATATATTATTTTTTTTATTTAATCTGAGCACGCACCTTTGGAGAGGTGAGTGAGTGGCTGAAACTACCGGTTTGCTAAACCGACGTACCCCTTAAAGGGTACCGGGGGTTCGAATCCCCCCCTCTCCGCATCGTTTGTATATTGCTGATCAGGATTGCTCAACAGACAGTATTCCGGTTTCTAATGATTAACATTATTATCCATTCACGTAGTAGTGTATTAAAGCCCATACCGACATAAATAATACAAATTTTCGGGGTGTAGCGCAGTTGGTAGCGTACCTGGTTTGGGACCAGGTGGTCGTCAGTTCGAGTCTGGCCACCCCGACAAATAACGCCTGCCCCCCCTGTAAAATCAGGGGGTTTGTTTTTTCTCGACACAAATTTGAGTAAAAATATATCCTGTAAATGAATTGACTGTTTATAATTATGCAACAGAAAACCTTCTATTCTATAGAATGGGATTAATCAATAGATTATTAGCTAAGTAGAAGCAATCTTTTATTAAACGCTGGTCTAATACCATTAAAACAGCCCAGACTATGCCACGGTAAACTATGCCCATGGAGGTTTGGGACTATTAAGAACGTTTATTCACAGTCCACCCTTTCACAGTCCGAATATATTCAGCCCGTTCAAAGATACTTTTCCCATCTGGTCATTGGCATACTAATATTTGGTTGTTTGATTACTAATAATTTCCTGAACTTTGACAGGAAAATATCCTTCTGTCAAAGTTTGCTTATTTTTGACAGAAATAAAATGTTACAAAATAATTTGACAGAAAATCACACAACTGTCAAATTTTGCTTATTTTTGACAGAAATGAAATAATATGTCAAAACAAATTATACCTTACAATAGGAATAAACCCTACAATACTCTTCCGTTATTACCTCCAGAAGATGAAAAAATTGAGACAAGGGAAGTTCTTAAAGCATTAAATAATGCGAATAAAGCACTGGCTGAATTAAAAGGATTAGCCAGAAAACTTCCCAGTCAGTCCATGCTGGTCAATACAATAGCGTTAAGGGAAGCAAAAGCCAGCACAGAAATTGAGAACATATTCACCACGGATGATGAACTCTATAAATCATTAACAATAACTGAATATAGACTGGAAGGAAATGCAAAAGAGGTTTTCCGATATAGACAGGCACTATGGACAGGATATCATGCAATTATTAATAACAAAAAGATCGCTATTGAAACACTTATAAGTATTTACAGGGAAATAACCCAGATAAATGACGGGATAAGACCAGCACAAACTGAAACTGTCATATTAAAACGCGGAACTGGTAAATTAACGGGTGAAGTAGTTTATACTCCTCCCAGGGGAACGCAGGTTATTAAAGAGAAATTGAACAATCTGATGGAATATCTGAATGATGATGTAAAGTATCCATATGACCCGTTGCTTAAAATAGCAATATCACATTATCAGTTTGAGGCAATCCATCCATTCCGAGATGGTAACGGAAGGGCTGGTAGGATTTTAAGTATTTTGGTTATGATCCAGAAACAACTGTTGGATTTACCAATACTCTACCTGAGTGCATACATTATTAAACAGAAAGATGATTACTATGAACTGCTTAAAAATGTGACCACCCGAAGAAGCTGGAATCCATGGATAATTTATATGCTGAAAGCTGTTGAGGAAACATCAAAATATACAATCAGCAAGATCGAGGAAATTGATAATCTGTTTGTAAAGACTACCAGTCTTGTGAATAAGAAATATCCGTCAATCAGAAAAGAGTTTATTGAAAAACTATTTGAGCAACCCTACATCAGCCCTAAGAAATTACTGGATAAGGATATTAAAAGCTTGAATACTGCTAAGAAATATCTTAATCAGCTTGTGGCTATTGGTGTTTTATTGCCAAAGAAAATCGGGAAAGAAGTTGTTTATTTAAATGTTGACCTATATAATTTATTATCTGAATCGTGAGATGTATTAATAGGGGTTAATTTTTCGATCAACACAAAATATATACTGGAAAAATCTTAACCAGTGAAAAACATTCAGATCAATCATTTAGACCACGGGCAAACCACCCAGCTAAAACACTATACAAATGCGGATGAATATGATCAAGAATAGAATTCCAAATAGTAAAATATCCGGCATTGTTTATCCCACAGATTTCATGGATGTACACATACAGGAAGCACATTCTGCATGCAGTGACTAATTGTCAGGATTATCCGGAATCAGAGTGTGTTGCACTTAATCAGCGGCTCAACCGTTGAGAAGCGGATGGTTTGGATTGATTCGGGCTTACGGTACTGGAACAAATCATACACCGGCCATTGGTTGACAGTAGACAAGCACTTTTTCATGTTGGCATGAATATAATTAGGGAACGATGCGCCTTTCCAGGTGCTTGAATTGAGGATTACGACCCAGCTTATGCTGTCGGACTGTTTGTAGAGTAATGCCGAAGTACCGGAGAACGAGCCGGTTCGCCACCAGTTATCTTCGCGAACACCTTTCCATCCAAAGGGATGAGTCCGCAGAGTATCATGGCAGGTCATTGTCATTACCGTTTCATTGTTCAGAATATCGGGGCGGTCGTTCCATCCATCAATAGCAGTAGCCAGTTTCATCAGAGAGATGGATGATGCAATCCATCCGCCGGCAGCGCCCAGTAGCCGTATATCATTTCCGCCGTATTGCCGGTCAACATATTCATTGCGGCCATCGCAAGCCAAAATCTTTTCACTTTCGGAATAGTATCGCACTTCATTGTTCGTCCGTTCGTCAAGCGTATTACCGGCCAGGCGCATATCAAAAATACCAATAGGAGCCAGCACTGCAAAGCGGATATAATTCTCGTAGGCCATGCCGGTTTTCTTCTCAATGATCTTACCTAACACACAATATCCGAAATTAGAATAACTGCTGCGTGTACCTGGTTTATAGGATATACGGCGGTACTTCAACACATACCCGATAACATCATCAAGCGTTGGCTGGCCAGTACAATTCATCGTTTCACCAATATGGCGTGTCATAAACATAGGATCGGGCAGCCGCGTGCTCCATCCGCCGGTATGGTCGAGAAGGTTAGCCACGGTGATCTGGCAAACACGCCGGTCGGAGATATTAAGAAAAACTTAATCATTCAGGATTCCGTTTTCACCAAAGACAGTATCGTTTAATGATAATTGATTTGATTCAACCAGTTTCATGATTCCCACGGCTGTCACCAGCTTGGATATGCTAGCAATACGGAAAAGATGCGTGGGCTGCACCGGCTCGTTATTCTCTTTGTCGGCCAAACCATAACCTTTAGCATAAACCAGTTTGCCGTGCTTAACCAGAGCAACAGAAGCACCGCTAACCTGCCAGCGCCGGATAAACGACTCCATCACGCTGTCGAACCGCGCCATCTCGGAATATGAAGTCAGATAATTAAAAAATATAGTATTGACGTGAGTTTAGTCTACTGTTCCTTCCACGGGCTTTGTTCCGCCTAATTCTGTGAATGATCGATAATTGAACATCAACAGCAACAAGACGAGTACGTGTAATCGTA
>CAZRNJ010000109.1:0-8164 GCA_964601385.1 uncultured Bacteroidales bacterium
GAAACGGTACTCTGAATTATCCCCTATTTTTTAAGCGCAAGCGACGCCAATTTATAATATACTATTACATTTGTACAATCGTTATGACCTTTGATGGTATATGAATTGAATGGGTTTTCATAATCAATCTACATGACAACGAGTTTATTTTTTATGGCAAAAGACAATAAGCTGATAGCGCTTTTGCAGCCCGTCTTGGCCAACAGATTCGATTTATGGCCGATCACTGTACGCTCACTGATATGCAGAACATCAGCAATCTCACTATTGGTCAGTCCTTCGATCAGGAGCTGCAGGATTTCACGTTCGCGCCGTGTAAACTCGATATCAGCCGCCGGCTCCGGTTTGCTCTCGCGCGCCACCTGGCGTGTGAAAAATGAAAACAATTCGGGTGAATAATAGTTATCACCTTTGATCACGGTATGTATCGCTTTTTCGAGCAATTCACGGGTGACATTCTTTATCAGGAAACCACGCACACCGGCATCAATCATGCTCTGAATATAGTCATCTTCGTTAAACATAGTCAACGCTATAATGCGTAAATCAGGATACAGCTCCAGAGCGCGGACAGTAGTGTCAATGCCATTCAATCCGGGCATCTGAATATCCATAAACACAATATCCGGCATAATACCGGGCAGAACAGCTAAACACTCATTGCCACTCGAGCACTCGGCAACCACCTGTACATTCTTCAGCTTATTGATAGCCATCTTCAAACCGTTACGAAAAATCTCATGGTCATCAACAATCATCACGCGAATTTTCTCTCCCGGATCACTCATAGAGCAAAAGTAACACTTTTTCCCCTGATTGTTCTAATCACTCTATTGTGTAAACAATCATCACTCAAATATCTATCGGCTAAACGGTTAATTCAGCAGGCGTAACAATACGGATTAGAACACCGTTAGCGGCATGGTTATCAAACGTAATAGTTCCCTTAACCGACTGCACCCTGCTCAATATATTCTTCAAGCCAATACCTTCAGGACTTCTCCGGAGCGCTTCATCCGGATCAAATCCCCGGCCATTGTCAGCGTATAATAATACCAACTGACCATCCGCTTCTTCCATTGAAATACGGATATTGTCAGCGCCGGCATGTTTAATCGTGTTATTAATCAATTCGGTAACAGCACGGAAATGGATCAAGTCAATCGTTCGATTGTAATCGGGCTGCGTGTTGACGGCATTAAAATCAATAGAGATTGTATGTGTCAGATTGATTTTTTTTATGTATGATTCAATCGCTTTAATTAACCCGTATTTACTGATCAGGTGCGGCGCGATATTATTGGATATGGTTCGTGTACTGCTGATGGCTTCGTCAATGAGCTCATTCGAATAGCGCAACAGTTCATCTCTTTCTGTTTTTTCAATCTCATCGGCTCCCAGTTCGCCAACATAGAGCTTAATGGCAGATAACAGAGGTCCCAGACCATCATGCAGATCGCGCGCGAACCGTTCGCGTTCCCGTTCTTCGGTTTCGATAACCACACCCACGATCCGTTTCTCCATTTCTTTGCGGTCGCTGATGTCATGCGCTGTCCAAATGATATGATATGAATCGTTGATAGCAATCATCTTACTTTTTATCTCAACAGGAAAACACACCCCATCGCTGGTCTGGTATTGCGACTCGAATTGATAGGGTGAACCGGTTTCGATTTTCGTGAGCACCTTTTTGATATCCAGCGGTTGATGATCAGGATGCAGGTCACTGATATTTTTTGCAGTAAGCTCGGCATACGAATAGACCAGCCGGTCGCATGCTCCCTGATTAACCTCAGTGATGGCGCCAGACAGGTCGGTTAAAAAAATCTCATCACTGGCGCTGTTAAACAACGATCGGTAACGCTGTTCCGATTCACGGCGGACAGCACCCGTGCGTCGCAGCCGCAGCATAGTATTCCCGATACCCCACAACCCCGGTATCAACAGACCGCTGCCGGCGGCAGAAAAAATAAAACGCAGCCAACCCGTATATTCTGTATTCAACGCAATGCATTGCTTATCACAAAAAAATGAAGCCGACAGCAACAGGCAACCGGCAGCCACCAGCAGCCAGCGCCGCCGACTAAACGAAATGGGAACCATGCGTAATGCAAACACCGTTGCGCCGGCAAGAAAAATGGCCGGAACCAGCATCCATCCCATAGCATAAATCTTTATCATAAACCATCCTATTCCGGAATAAAGATAGCTAAAAACATTCGTGTCCATTAAAAACAAATTTAGACATTGAGATCATTGACAACAAAGCTTTTCTATTCTATCAACATAAAACGATTCAAATACAAAAATAAAAATATCACGAACCAGATTGTCACAGCCAGAGACACTATGGCATAAAATGGGATAATCGGATAAAAAACACGGGTTCCTAAATGATGATCAGCAAAAAAAATATACCTTGCGTCTATTTTCAAAATAACATGCATCGTACCTCTTGAAATCACAAACCCAACACACAGGACACAAGATACAGCGCGCAGTGCTGATTGGCATAGTCACCAGCGGGCAAAATGAAAAAACCACAAAGGAATATCTCGATGAGCTGGAACTGCTGGCCGAAACAGCCGGTGTAGCAGTAGTCAGGCGTTTTACACAACGGATGGAATATCCCAACCCCCGGACATTTCTGGGTGCAGGAAAGGTGGCTGATGTAGCAGCATATATCAGCGCGCACGAAGTATCCATGGCTATTTTTGATGAAGAGTTGTCGCCTGCCCAGTTGCGCAATATTGAAAAAGAATTCAAATGCACTATTCTTGACCGCACCGATCTGATTCTTGACATTTTTGCTTCACGCGCAAAAACGGCTCATGCCATGGTGCAGGTTGAACTGGCGCAGTATCAATATCTGCTGCCACGCTTAGCCGGGATGTGGACACACCTCGAACGGCAGCGCGGAGGCATCGGGCTGCGTGGTCCCGGTGAAAAAGAGATTGAGACCGACCGCCGCATCGTGCGTAACCGCATCAGCTTGCTCAAGCAGCAATTGAAAAAAATTGATAAACAAAAAGAAGTTCAGCGCTCTAACCGTGGGCGCATGGTACGTGTTGCACTGGTGGGTTATACCAATGCCGGAAAATCAACACTGATGAATGCACTCGCAAAAAGTGATGTGTTTGCCGAAAACAAATTGTTTGCAACACTCGACACAACGGTACGTAAAGTGGTTATCGGCAACCTGCCGTTCCTTTTATCCGATACCGTGGGCTTTATCCGCAAACTGCCCCATCATCTGGTCGAGTCGTTTAAGTCAACACTTGACGAGGTGCGCGAAGCCGATATCCTGCTGCATGTAGCCGATATCTCACATCCGGGATTTGAAGAACAGGTGAGTATTGTAAACACAACCCTTGCCGACATCGGCGCCTCGGGAAAACCGGTTATAATGGTCTTTAATAAAACTGATGCATATACATACATTAAAAAAGAAGATGACGACCTGACTGAAGTCACCCGTGAAAACCTGTCACTGCAGGAATTATCCGATTCATGGATGGCCAGAGGAAAAGAGCAGACCGTTTTCATTTCAGCTCTGAAAAAAAATAACTTTGATATTTTTCGTGATATGCTGTATACATTGGTAAAAGATATCCATACACAACGTTACCCGTATGACGACTTTCTGTTTTAACCCAGATTCCGCATTAGAAAATGCGGAAACGATTAATAATTTGTAATTCAGTATTTTTTAAATACTTCAAACAAATTCTAAATCGGGGTTACCCCAACTAAAGCGAATAAAAAGATTTTCAATCCTTCTATCGCTTAATTTGGGTTTAATGGTAGTATATGCCAAAACGAGCCATATTGTCTGAACCATGATTAGAAGGATTGAACGATTACCTTGAGATAGATATTATTAAGCCGGAGATGTACTATAAAGTGTATACCCCCGCTATCGTGTCAGCGGGGCAATTCCTGAAGCAACTCGGCAACAACAAAAGTGCTGCCTCCGATAAAAATGATATCACCGGACGATGCATTCTTCTTCGCCTGGTGAAAAGCATCAGAAACTGACGTATATGCATCACCTTTCAACCCGGCTCTGACGGCTGCAACGAGGAGGTCATTCTCGCTAAGCGATCGCGGTATATCGGCTCTGGTAAAATAATAACGCGCAACCGGCGGCAGAAGCCCAACAATGGCATCAACATCTTTATCAGCCACCAGTCCGAATACAATATGCAGAATATCAAATTTCTCCTGCACCAGTTGTCCCATGGCCTCCCTCACGCCATCGGCATTATGGCACACATCGCAAATGATGGCCGGCGCTGATCCCAGTATCTGCCAGCGGCCCATTAATCCGGTATGATCAGTCACATGGCTGAGTCCGTTCACAATATGCTGATCAGTCACCGCAAATGACGGCTGCAAAACATCAATAGTTTGAATCACAGCAGGAATATTTTTCTCCTGATAACTTCCTTTCAGATCGAATTCTATTTCGGAAAAACGATGGTTTCCATTCGATTCCACTGTGAGCCGGCTATTACTCAGAGATGCATTATAATGATCGGCAGCAATAATCATTTTACTTTTTTTTGCCTGGCAGACATCGCGAAATACCGGCTCGGTCTCCGGCTGCCGCACCCCGATGATTACCGGGATACGGGGTTTGATGATCCCTGCTTTTTCAACTGCTATCTGCTGCATTGTTGTCCCCAGCAGGTTCGTATGGTCAAGCCCGATATTGGTGATGATTGAACAAACAGGAGTAATAACATTTGTAGTGTCAAGCCGCCCGCCAAGTCCTGTCTCAATGATAGCGATATCAACCTTTTGCCGGCTAAAATAATTAAAGCATAAAAAAACCGTCAGCTCAAAAAAAGAGGGTTGCAGCCGGTCGAAAAAATCTTTATGTTCACTGATAAATTCCGAGCAAAATGCTTCAGGGATCTTAACACCATTCACGCGTATACGCTCCCTGAAATCAACCAGGTGAGGCGATGTAAACAGCCCGGTGGTATATCCTGCCTCCCGGTACACCGATGCGAGCATGTGCGACACCGAGCCCTTGCCATTCGTTCCGGCCACATGAACACAACTGAACCGACGATGCGGATAATCGAAATATTCATCCATGGCCATAGCGTTTTCGAGTCCGCCTTTATAGGCCTTGGTCCCCGACTTATGATAAACCGGCAGGGTATTCAACAAGTAATGGAGCGTCTCATTGTAATTCATTGCAATCACCATCTGCCATAATGCACCCGTTCTTCCCTGAAACGTTTGGGCTGCGGAGGTTTTTCGGCGGGATGGCCCACAGCCACTACTGCAAAAGGATACACCCCTTCGGGCAATTTAAACAACATGGTAAGTGCATCCATTCTTTCGGTCATAGGATAAACGCCCATCCATACAGCGCCAAGCCCCAATCCATGCGCCGCCAGCAACAGGTTCTGTGTTGCAGCGGAACAATCAACCGGCCAGTAATCAGGTCGTTTGGCCTGCCGGATATCGCCGCAAACAATAATAGCGCGGGCAGCTTCCCTAAGCATCGTGGCAAAGGGATGATGCTCCATAATACGAAGCATAACAGCCCTATCAGAAACCACTATAAAATGCCAGGGCTGCTGATTTTGCGCCGAAGGAGCGTACATCGCCAGTTCAAGCATCCTCCGTACCATATCGTCGCTCACCGGCTCGGTTGTATAGCGACGTATACTCCGGCGTGTTTCAATACCTTCTGTTAATTCCATATCTGCTCTTTACGACAAAAGTAAAACTATTATCCTAAAATTTATCTATTCTATCGTATAACAACTGTTTCGGCAACGAAATATTCAACAAAAACAACAATCCAAAACGTAACAAAATTCAATTATTTTTGTATTTTTATGCAAAAAACGAAACGACATGATATTGAAAAGAGCTGCAAATGATACTGCCCAGGGCACGAAAAAAACATTCATACTTGACACCAACGTTCTGCTTCACGATTACAAATGCATCTACAATTTTGAAGAAAACGACATTATCATACCCATCACTGCCCTTGAAGAGTTGGATAAATTCAAAAAGGGAAGTGACCAGATTAATTATAATGCCCGTGAGTTTACCCGTGAGTTAGATAAAATATCCGGTGATAATCTTTTCAATGGCGGTGTTGAACTGGGCGCTGGGTTAGGCAAGTTAAGTATCGAAACCGTTAAGCCCTTTTCAGAAGAGTTGCGGTCATCGTTCCCCGACAATACACCCGACCATCGTATACTGGCTATAGCCGATTACATGAACCGCAAGATGCCGGGTGAACGGGTTGCGCTGGTGACAAAAGACATCAACCTGCGCGTTAAAGCCAAAGCCATTGGTATCGTGGCGGAGGATTATGAAAGCGACAAGGTTACAAACCTTGACGAGCTATATAAAGGCATTGACACACTTGAGGGTGTTGATAACGAGCTGATTAAGTTATTATACGACAAACCCGAAGGCATTCCTGCCGCGCAATTTAATTTTACCATACCCCTTACCGCGCATCAGTATTTTATACTGAAGAGCAACAATTCGAGCGTTCTGGCTCACTTCAATCCTGTGGCTCAAACCATGGAACGAGTTGAAAAGCGAAAAACGTATGGCATTGATCCGCGCAATGCCGAACAAACATTTGCCCTTGATGCCCTGCTGCGTCCTGATATCCAACTGGTGGGAATCACCGGTAAGGCGGGAACCGGTAAAACACTGTTAGCGCTGGCTGCTGCCCTACATCAAAACGAGCAGTTTTCACAGATCTACCTTGCACGACCTATTGTTCCGTTGTCGAACCGCGACATCGGTTTTTTGCCGGGTGATGTCAAAGAAAAAATTGGCCCTTACATGCAGCCATTATATGATAATCTGGCTGTAATAAAGCATAAATTCAAACCCCAGAGCAAAGAGCAAAACCAGATTGATGACATGCAGAAAAGCGAAAAACTGGTTATCTCGCCTTTGGCTTATATCCGCGGACGCAGTTTGTCAAAAGTATTTTTTATTGTTGATGAGGCGCAAAATCTGACACCGCACGAAGTAAAAACCATCATCACCCGTGCGGGTGAAGGGACCAAGCTAATCTTCACCGGAGACATTGAGCAGATTGACACACCCTATCTGGATGCCAAATCGAACGGTCTCTCCTATATGTCTGAAAAGATGCGAGGACAAAGCATATTCGCGCATGTCAACCTCCTAAAAGGTGAACGCAGCTATCTGGCTGAACTGGCAAGTAACCTGTTGTAGCAGATATGACATCCAAAACACTCTATATTGTCCGCCACGGCAAATCAACCTGGGATTATCAGGAAATCAAAGACATTGACCGTCCACTAAAAGAATCAGGCATACAGAAAACAATCACTATGGCTAACCAGGTTGCAGCAGCCGGCGTTCCCGGCATTATTTATTCGAGCCCTGCCGCCCGCGCCATGCACACCGCGCTCATTATTGCCCGCGAAATAAATTATCCTGTTTCGAAAGTGGTAATTAATGACCTGATCTATACCGGCGACACAAACGATCTTGAAGCACTAATCCGCAAAACAGAGGATATTTACGATTGCATGATGATTGTTGGGCATAACCCCATGGTCTCTGAATTAGCAAATCTGTTTCTGCGTAACCCGGTAGATGAACTGCCCACAAGTACATGTGCAGCATTTTGCTTCTCTGCCCTAACATGGGAAGATGTTCATGCCAGAAATCTCATATCAGAAGAATTATTTACCGGATAAGAAACAAAATACTATGGACTTTGCAAATCCATCATTAGCCATTATCAACCGTGAGATTAGCTGGCTATCGTTTAACCACCGTGTTCTGCAGGAAGCCGATGACCGCACCGTGCCCGTGATGGACAGAATACGTTTTTTGGGAATTTTCTCCAATAACCTCGATGAATTTTTCAAGGTTCGTGTAGCAACAGTAAAACGGATGATTGTCATCCATGCAGGACCAAACAAAATCACCGGCGAAAATCCGACATCTGTACTGCAACAAATCCAAAGCATTGTAATTCAACTGCAACAAAAATTTGACGAGGTATACAAAAAAATATTAATTGATCTGCAAATAGAAAATATTTATATCATTAATGAAAAACAGCTTGACCCGGAGCACCAGTACATCGTCACGGATGTCGACCCGGCGCTCGCGGAGTTCCGCAAGT
>CAZRNJ010000110.1:0-8155 GCA_964601385.1 uncultured Bacteroidales bacterium
GTAAAGCGCTTTCAACTTCTCTTCAATGGTAATATCGGTTGCCGTATCTGTGCCGTTTTTTGTTTTGGTTGTCATAATTGGTTCAATAATAATTAATTGGATTGGTATTAATTTCCGATAAATGAAGTGCAAAATTAGGAAATTTTATAATAATATGATTATATAGTAATTCTTTTACAAATTGTTCAGTTTCGTAATGTCCGGCATCAATAAGCAGGATATGCCTGTCGGCTTCAAAATACTGGTGATAACGTATGTCTGCTGTAATAAAAGCATCGGCGCCACGAGCAATGGCAGCGGGGATAAGAAAACTGCCGGATCCGCCGCATACAGCTATTTTTTTTACCGGCCGGTTAAGTAAGTCAGTGTGCCGTAAACATTTACATCCAAATAGCGACTTAATTGTATTGAGCAATTGGTTTTCCGGAATTGCCACAGCCAGTTCACCTATCATTCCGGAACCAGCATTTGTCCATTGATTTTCAATGGGATAAAGATCAAAGGCCGGCTCTTCGTACGGATGTGCCTTAATAAGCGCATGAATAACTGATTGTTGCAAAAAAGCAGGAAGAATGACCTCAATACGCTGTTCATTTTCATGATGAAGAACATTTACATTACCAGTAAAAGGTTTTGCTCCCTCTCCCGCCCTGAACGAACCCTGCCCGTCAACAGAAAAACTGCACCAATCGTAATTTCCGATGGTCCCTGCGCCGGCATCAAACACTGCCTGACAAACAATTCGGGCATGGGAAGGCGGAACAAAAAATACTAATTTCATCAGCCGGCGTTTCACCGGTTCAAGGATAGTCAAACCCGCTAAACCAAGTTTTTCACCGATGGCGCGATTAATACCATTTACCGAATTATCAAGGTTAGTATGGATGGCATACAAAGCAATATTTTCTCTGATGGCCTTAAACACAATCCTCTCTGTAACATCCCTGCCTGTAAGCCGCTTTAAACCGTTGAAAACAGGCGGATGATGAGAAATAATCATTCCCGCACCCTTTCGAACGGCTTCGTCAATAACCCTTTCAGTAACATCAAGGGTAATAAGCGCGGCATTAACAGACGTATCAGGAGAGCCAATAATCAGTCCGGAATTATCATAATCTTCCTGTAATGCAGGATGTGCAAGTATTTCGATACAAGCCGCGAGATCCCTGACAGTCATACCGGCAATTAAAGGTTATCTTTTATTTCCTGAAGCGTATCGCGAATATTTTTGAGAATTGTTATAATCTCAAAATTTCTGTAGGTATCCTCGCGATTTTCTTTCAGCTTACGCGCTGCACCTTTCAGTGTGAGTCCGCGTTCTTTTACAAGATGAAAGATTAAATGAAAATTTTCAATATCTTTTTGTGTAAAAAACCTGTTCCCTTTCTGATTCTTTTTAGGTTTAATAATATCAAATTCTTTTTCCCAAAAACGAATCAGCGATGTATTTACATTAAACATCTCGGCAACCTCGCCGATGGTGTAATACAACTTCTCAACTTTTTTTTCTTTATACGCCAATTTCAATACGAATTAATCGAACGACTGACCGGTTCGCAGCGCAATGCTTTGCAGAGTGCCGAATCGCACCGGGGTTAGTTCGTTAAAAAAATAATATGCCGGATCAACATTAATACTGTCTTTAAGCACCTCGTAATGCAGATGTGGAGCTGTAGATAATCCCGTATTCCCAACGAATCCGATTACCTGTCCCCGTTTAACCTTCTGATTCAGCCGGACATTAAAATCACGGAGGTGAGCATAAACAGTCCGGTAACCATATCCATGATTCAGAATAATAGTATTACCCTGCCTGCTCAATGGTTTACGGACAATTGCCTCAACGGTTGCCTGGCCGGTAGCAAAAACTTCGGCGCCAAGCGGTGCACTAAAATCAATCCCGTTATGATGTTTTTTAATCTTATAAATCGGATGATACTTAACGCCATATCCGGCGGCTGTATGATCAAGTTTACTGTTCTCAACCGGTTGAATAGAAGGTATACATACAGCCATCTTATCGTTGTCCGCAACTTTTTGGGATAACTCGCCGGCCAGTTCATTCAGATTTTTCAGATACTCACGTAACAGGCATGCCTTCATGGCCGACTGTCCGGCAATAACATTATCAGACACCTTATCTAAATCTTTCAATCGTGCAAGACCACTAAATCCCGATTCAGTCATCATTTTGGTAGCCGGACGTGAATTAAAGATCATTCGATAGATATTATAGTCGCGTTGCTGAATATCCTCAAGAATCACGCTTGCCTGATCAAAACGGGACTCCATCCGCTTATATTCATTCAGCAACAAAGTATTCTCCTGGCGCAAACGACGTTCGGCGGGTGTTTCAAAAAAGAAAGAAAATAAAATATTAAATAAAAATGCGATGGACAATAACATCGTAAAATACGATAGCGTAGCAATCAGAACACTTTTAAACGTAACATTAACCCGGTAGAACTGCAGATTATCGGGATTAAATTTATATACCGGTTTAACCTTCATACTGTTCAATCCATTGTTTTTCCACCCTCTTCAGAGCATCTGGCCACCATTTCGTCGTATTGTTCAGCAGTAATATCGTTGAAGTAATAGTTTATTGGGTTAACTTTTTGTCCGTTTTTATGCACTTCGTAATGCAGATGCGGGCCTGTTGAACGGCCTGTGTTTCCTAACAGTCCGATAACTTCGCCGCGTTTCACATGCTGCCCTTCGCGAACCAGGAGCCGGCTCAGATGAGCATAACGGGTAAGATACCCGAATCCATGATCAATATCAATATGAAAACCATATCCTTGCATAGAGTAAGTGGCTTTCCGCACAACACCATCGCCGGTGGCATAAATATCGGTACCGATGCGGCCGTTAAAATCCATTCCCTCATGATGCTTTGGCCTGAAGGTAAAGGGATCAATACGTGTTCCAAAAAAAGATCCTATTTTAGCCAGATCCTTTATTGCAACCGGCTGGATAGCGGGCAAACAATTAATCATCTTATCTTTATTTGTGGCCAGATCAATAATCCTGTCGTACGATTTAGATTGAATATAAATTTTCCGGACAATTTTATCGAGGCGTTCGGCAGTTGCCGTTATAAATTCCGACTCGTGCAGATTTTTAAGATGGGCATACCGGTTAACACCTCCAAACCCTGCCTCCCTGACCGTATAAGGAATTGCCGGTTCTTCAAAAATCGGACGATAAATAAAATCGTCCCGCTGCTGAATCTCAGCCAACACCTCCTCAACTTCGTTTAGCTGTTTATTTAATAAACTATATTTCAGCAAAATACTCTCTCGTTCACGAATTAATTTCTTTTCTTTAGGGGTTTCAAAAAATGTGGTAAAAAGAATATTAAAAGCCACTGAAACAACAAAAAATATGAATAATACTTTAGAAAATGAATAAAACCGTTGCCAAAATGTTCGTTTAATCAAATTAAACCGCAACAGTTCAGAATCAAACTTGTATTTTCCTTTAGCTCTCAAGTCGGGTAACTCTGGAGTAATTATGCAAAAATATAACTAATTTAAACAAAACTAATTGAAAAAATTTAATTTTACAACTCCTTGCTTATTAAAATGTCAAAAACCAGTTAATATATTGTTTATACCTTGTTAATTACCTATGAATATGACCTCTGAAGAAATCCGTAAAAAATTCTTGCAATTCTTTGAACAGAAGCAACATATAATCGTTCCTTCGGCTCCGATGGTTGTTAAGAACGACCCAACGCTAATGTTTACAAATGCAGGGATGAACCAGTTTAAAGAATACTTTCTCGGAAATGCGACGGCTAAACAGAACAGAATAGCCAATTCACAGAAATGCCTGCGCGTTTCGGGCAAACATAACGATCTCGAAGAGGTTGGACACGACACCTACCATCACACAATGTTTGAAATGCTGGGCAACTGGTCGTTTGGTGATTACTTTAAAAAGGAAGCCATTGAATGGAGCTGGGAATTACTCACCGGCATCTATGGCATAGATAAAAATCGCTTGTATGTAACTGTATTTGAAGGGAGTGAAGAAGAAAAACTCGCGACTGATGACGAAGCAATGCAGATTTGGGAAACAATTATCAATAAAGACCATATACTCAAAGGTTCAAAAAAAGATAACTTTTGGGAAATGGGAGATACAGGGCCCTGCGGACCTTGTTCGGAGATACATATTGATTTGCGCGAAGAAAAGGACAGAAAAAAAACAGATGGTAAAACCCTTGTAAACACCGGTCATCCACAAGTAATTGAAATCTGGAATCTGGTTTTTATACAGTACAACAGGAAAGCAGACCAGTCGCTGGAATTATTGCCTGCAAAGCATATTGATACAGGAATGGGGTTTGAACGGCTCTGCCGGGTGCTTCAAAATAAAACATCCAATTATGACACGGATATTTTTGTGCCGGTGATAAAAGGGATTGAGGCAGTAACATCAAAAGATTATATGACGGATGAACAGACCTCTATAGCCATGCGTGTTATTGCCGATCATATCCGTGCCGTTTCATTTGCCATTGCCGATGGTGAACTACCATCCAACACCGGCGCGGGTTATGTCATCCGGCGTATCCTCCGGCGCGCAATCCGTTATGGATTTACCTATCTGGGTCAAACCGAACCATTCATCTCAACCCTGCTCCCTTACCTCATACAGTCAATGGGGAATGCCTACCCGGAACTGAAAAAGCAAAAAACATTAATTGAAAAAGTGATCCATGAAGAAGAATTATCGTTTCTTCGCACGCTTGACAAAGGAATAAAGTTACTCGACACCCTCACCACAGCCGGTAATAAACCACACCATAAAAAACTGAATGGCGAAACAGCATTTAAATTATATGACACGTATGGATTCCCACTTGATCTCACTGAACTAATCTGCAAGGAACGCGGATTTACGGTTGACCGTGAAGGATTTGAGAACGAAATGAAGGAACAAAAAAGCCGGTCGCGTCAGGCCGCGGCAACAACAAGCAGCGACTGGGTAATATTACAACCGGTTGAGAATACTGAATTTGTTGGTTACGATAAAACCTCATCCGACATTATTATTACCCGTTACCGAAAAGTAACATCCAAAGAAAAAACCTTTTACCAACTGGTATTCGATAATACGCCGTTCTATGCTGAAGGAGGAGGCCAAACCGGTGATTCAGGCCAGATCATACATGGCACCGAAACAATACCGATACTTAACACGATAAAGGAAAATAATTTGATTTTGCATATCACACCCTCGCTTCCGCAATCCATCAATGGCAAATTCAAGGCCATTGTTGACCGGACAAAACGACAGCAGACGATGGCTAATCATTCAGCCACACACCTGTTGCATTATGCATTACGAAAAGTTCTTGGCGCGCATGTTGAGCAAAAAGGATCGCTGGTGCATCCTGACTATCTCAGGTTCGACTTTGCGCATTTCCAGAAAATGTCGGCCGAAGAAATCGCGCGGACAGAACAACTGGTGAATGAGATGATCCGGAGCAATACAGCATTGGACGAACAGCGTTCGATTCCATATACCGAGGCCTTACAGCAAGGAGCAATGGCATTATTCGGGGAAAAATATGGTGAAAAGGTACGCATGATCCGTTTTGGTCAATCGGTTGAGTTGTGCGGAGGCACGCATGTTTCAAGTACCGGCCAGATCGGCATTTTCAAAATCCTCTCTGAAGGCGCGATAGCCGCCGGTATCCGACGTATTGAGGCCGTTTCGGGAATCGGCGCACAGGATTATTACCGCAAACAATCGGAAGAACTGGCACGCATCCGTGAAGCATTGAAAAATACCCAGGATATCGAGAAAGCCATCAGCCAACTGATCAATGAGAATGAACTGTTAAAGAAACAGATTGCCGGCATCAATCACGAAAAAATTCTGCTTCTCAAAAAAGAAATTACCGGACAATTGAAGCCCTACGGCAATGCCCTTCTCTTTACCGGCCGGGTTGATCTCCCTTCTGCCGAAACATTGAAAGACCTTTGCTTTGCCCTAAAAAGCGAAATCAGTAATTTGTTATTTATCAGTGGAGCAGTAATCAACGAAAAGCCAACATTAGCAGTGACCATCTCTGAATCATTGGTAAAAGACAACGGTTGGAATGCAGGACTTGTGATCCGTGAGGCGGCAAAAATAATGGATGGAGGTGGTGGCGGACAACCGTTTTTTGCTATGGCAGGAGGAAAAAATGCAGCCAAACTGGAAGAGGCAATGCAAAAAGCGCTATTACTGCTTCCTGCCCGTTAAAAATCAGATTGTCCATGGGTTCGCCATTATACTGTAAAACAGGTATAACGCCGCAACAATGTTGATCGCGGTAAAAATATAATTATATCCGACACGGACACTTTGAAACTCACGTCGTACGATAATCCCCAGATTCGGAACCAATGATGCAGCAATAATAAGAATAATATCGCGCATGGAGCTGCTATCATCATCGGCACTGGGTTGAAAAAAGATCAGCAGCAGAATAAAAACCATCAGGACGGCAAGATAGCCAAGGTATGTAACTTTGAGTGAAAGCGTAGATACAGGACGCTTTTTATTTAACCGAAATGGTTTAACAAGAGCAAAGGCCATATAGTAAAGGGCGCCAAACGTAAGAAGAAAAATAATAAAAATTATTCCTTGCATATCCGACCGATTTAACGATTATCAAAGAAACAAAGGTACAAAATATCTATTTAACCCAAATTTCAACATATTTAAAAAAATACATTATTCACAATCGCGCGGTAGCGGGGGTCAATCTGAGCATTTTTTCCATTAGGGGCAGCTTTCAATGTTACAATTTATATATAGATAAATAATTATCTGATGAAGTATAAACATGTTTAAATTTAAATTTTATTTTGCTGACATTTTTTGAATTACTATGTAGGGTATTTGCATTACAACCATATATTAAAACATAAAAAGGAAAGGGTAAGTTGCATAAACTATCAATAGAGTCTTGTTTTATAAACTTATCGATCTCAGTATGTTTCGCACTATTCCATTTAACAGGAAACCAACCAGTACCAGCTTTATAGTTATCCAAAATTACTAATGGCATATCAATACCTAGGTAATTAGAGAAATGTATCTCTATCCAGTTATTCGAAACTTGAATTGGATAGACAATGCCTTTGGGCTTTATATATTTCGCTGCATCTACGATTATTTGCGCGTGTAAATCAAGTTGTTTAATAACATGAATACGGTGCTTTTGCAGTAAAAATAAATAACTCGAGAAAAATAAGCCAAGTAACAAATAGTTAAAAATATTTCTGAAAGAAGGCGACCCGGCAATCCAAATAATGAATAAAATAAAAAATAATAAACACAGGCGATCTGTCATCATTCCTGCAGTACTACCGTTTTTAACAATAAATAATGAAAGAAAAATAATAAACGATGAAATTAAAAAGACATCAATTAATTCGACTTTAAAAGAGTTTTTGTAATTAATAATACGATGATATAGGGCTAATAAAAAGAGTATAATTAAAATAATAAAAATATATTGTGTAACAACCATTTCCTGAAGATAGTCGTACACGATAATTGATCGTAAATGAACAATCCATTTTAATAGTGTAATAATTGAGTACTGATCGTTTGTTGGGGGAAAATTTATTTGTCGAAGAAACAAAATAGCCATAACTAGTGTTGGTAATGATGAAGTAAGTAATAAAATATACAGGTTAAGCAATTTCTTCGATAAAAGTTTTTCTCCGGAATTTGAGTTAAATTGTTCATGTAAAATAAACAGTACGAGTATGCCAATTAATACGCAACAAGTAAGAATACTTGCAAAATATGTTAGTGATATTAAAACACTAAGCGTAAACCAGAAGAATAGTTTTTTTTTCGAGTAATAATCCAAAAGTTTATTACGATAAATAAAAAGATGAATGAAATACAGTAATTGTAGAAACCTAAACAAAATAAGAAAGAAAAGATAAATGGAAAAATAATAATGCTTAAAACGGAATTAGTATTAAGTGTAAAAACAAGATTACGAAACGAGATTGACATACCAATAATATAAAAACCAATGAAAATCTTTTCTGAAACATACGCAGGAAATAGAAAGTTTAAAAAAAATAAAACAAAATGACTTAACCAATTAGGCAGAAACCAGGTGTTAAGT
>CAZRNJ010000111.1:0-8085 GCA_964601385.1 uncultured Bacteroidales bacterium
GGATCAACCAATCCTATAAATAAAGCAGCCGGTGCTTATTCAGTAACCGTTACCGATGCACGCGGATGTACTACTACCGGAGGGCCATATACTATTACACAGCCCGCTGCTGCTCTTACAATTACAACAGCATCTATTACCAGTGTGGTATGTAACGGAGGCAATGGATCAATTTCCGTTACGGTTACCGGCGGAACTACGGCATACAGTTATTCATGGTCTGGCGGTGGCTTAACAAATCCTGTTTCAAAAACAGCCGGATCATATACTGTAACTGTTACCGATGCAAAAGGTTGCACTGTCACCGGCGGCCCATATACCATTACCGAACCGCTATTGCTGGCAATCACTGGTTCGTCTGTTACTAATGCACAATGTTTTGGTGATAACGGTGCAATACAGATTACGGTTACCGGAGGCACTACAAATTATTCCTATTTGTGGACAAGTGGAGGAGTAACTAATCCTGTAATTAAAGCGCCAGGTTCGTATTCAGTTACTGTTACCGATGCACGCGGATGTACAATTACCGGTGGTCCATACACCATTACCCAACCGGCTTCAGGTGTTTCCATCACCGCTTCGGCTATTACCCATGCAAAATGTAATGGTGACAATGGAACAATCTCGTTAGTTGTAAATGGCGGTACACCAGCGTATAGTTATTTGTGGACAGGCGGCGGATCAACAAATCCGCTGAATATTACAGCCGGATCTTATTCGGTAACTGTTACCGATTCGCGCGGCTGTAGCAGTACCGGTGGCCCTTATACTGTTACTGAGCCGGCGGCAGTGCTTACTATCGCCGCATCATCAATAACTAATGCTATATGCAATGGCGGTACCGGCGCAATAGCTGTTACTGTTACCGGCGGCACAACGGCTTATTCATATTTGTGGACAAGCGGAGGGATAACAAATCCGGTTACTAAAACAGCCGGCAGTTATTCAGTAACGGTAACTGACGCTAAAGGGTGTACATTTGTTGGCGGGCCGTATTTAGTTACTGAGCCGTTAACGCTTGCTATTATTAGTTCGTCTGTAACGCATGTTCCATGCGCTGGTGGTAACGGAAATATTTCTGTTACGGTTACAGGTGGTACAACGGCTTATTCCTATGCATGGACAGGTGGTGAAGTCGTAAATCCTGTTACTAAAACACCGGGCTCATATTTTATTACTGTTACCGATGCCCGTGGCTGTTCAATTGTTGGTGGACCATATACCGTTACTTCTCCTTCGGCATTAACAATTACCGTTACGGGTGTTACTCATTCGTGTCAGGGATTAAACAATGGTGCTATTGATATCACTACAGCCGGAGGGTCACCGGTTTACCTGTTTACTTGGTCGAATGCTGCTGTTACCGAAGATATCAGCGGACTACCCGATGCCACATACACGCTTACCGTTACCGATTCGAAAGGATGTAAAGCTCAAACTGCAGTAATTGTTTCACTAATTACTGCACCCACAGCCGATGCAGGTGTTGCCAGCGATTCGCTATGCTCAAGCGTGAGTTATCCCTTGTCGGCTGCTACTGCTGCCAATTACAGCAGTTTACTCTGGACGACCTCGGGTGACGGTAGTTTTGATAATGCTACAAATATGAATCCCATTTATACCCCAGGAGCTGCTGATCTGGCTGGTGGTTCGGTATGGTTGTGGTTTACGGCTACAGGGAATACTCCGTGCGGAATTGCGCAAGACAGTATACAGATTGTATTTGTTAAATCGCCTTCGGTAGATGCCGGAACAGGAAATACTATCTGCAATGGCGATTCATATTATATTGCTGATGCGGATACAAATTTTACACAGCGTTTTGTTTGGAGAACCAGTGGCGATGGCACCTTTAACGACTCGTTGCGCATTGATCCAACCTATGTTCCCGGTGTGTTTGATAATCTTGGTGGAAACACCATTCAGTTGTATTTGTATGGTTTTGGATATTTCGGTTGCGATACGGTTGTTGATTCGGTAGCAGTTATTATACCTCAGAAACTCGAAGCATCCATTGGCGCTCCTTCGCCTTTCAATATCGGGCCTAATACCAAGATTAATGTATCCTTCACGATCACCGGTCATGGCTTTATCGAAGATATGGGCTTCTACCTTGTAGCGCCGGATAGCTTAACAACATTAACACTCAAAAACTCTCCCTACTCATTGGGCAGTGTTCCGGGTTCGTGCTATACTCCTGCATTTGGCGGCAATGCCAATAATCTTACCTTCAGCAATAGCGAAGCAGCATCGGACACTCTTCGATGTGGTGAGCCAACACCGCTTACTGGTGTTTATAATATTACTGATAACTGGTCAACAATTTACGGATTCGCTGCGGCCGAAGGCGGATGGAAACTTATGGTTACCGATTGCTTTAAAGCTGCAGGTACAACCGGTCAACTGACTGCGGCCACCATTACATTCACAGACACTGTGTCACTTGATACAACACTTGGTAAGATTGGCGACACAATAACCATAACCTTTACATCGGGAGTAATAGCTGAGCCAATATTGGAAGATCCTGCCGGTTTGGTTTGTTATCCTACTTTCTTCCAGACGCCTATGGGTTTGCGTACACGCTGCTTCGGTTCGTGCGATGCTCCTGCCATGGTTAATGTGGTTGGCGGCGTAACTCCTTATACATATACATGGAGCGGTCCGTTCCCTCCACAGGCACGCGTTGACCTTTGCGCAGGCGTACATACGGTGACCATTACTGATGGCATTAATTGTTCCACTACTACAAGTGTTACGGTTACCGAACCACCTGAAATAAAATATACAACACTTACATTTACCGATTCATTAGTGTGCAACGGTGATGCAAATGGCACTATTACGATGGCCGGCACTGGAGGCACAGGCGCATTGGTTTATTCCATCAATAATGGTTTATCGTATCAGGTATCAGGCAATTTCACCGGTTTGACGGCCGGTACTTATCTGCTGAGTATAAAAGATGATAACGGCTGTCGCAAAGATACAAGCATTACCATTAATCAGCCGGCGCCAATTACGGTTACAGCCCTGCTTACACATAATACGTGCAGCGGATCCGATGGTGCAATTGATATTACAGTGAATGGCGGAACAATCCCATACACCTTTAACTGGAATGACGGAAATACAGTCGAAGACCGCCTTGCACTCACCGACGGCAGCTATACGGTATCTGTCACTGATTCCAAATCATGCAAATCAGCGCCTGCAACTTTCGTGATTTCGTCTCCATCATCTATCGTAATTGATTCGGTAGTGTATGATACGATGGTAAGTTGCACATCGCCTTTCACTGATATCACCATTTATGCGCATGGCGGGACGCCGCCGCTCGAATACTCGATTGAGAGTCCGCAAAACTGGGTTGGATCGAATGTTTTTGCATCACAGCCCGTAGGTTTTTACTATATCGCTGTTCGTGATTTGGCAGGATGTATTCGTACCGGCGACACGATCGAGGTCAAAACACCTTCAACTATTATTTTCGATTCGGTTGTAGTGGATGATATCTCGTGCAATGGTCTCAATGACGGTAAAATCAGCGTATGGGCGCATGGCGGCTCCGGTTTGATCCGCTATATTTTAAATGACGGCACATCTGACATTGATTCAAATGCAACCGGACTCTTCAATAGTCTGATTGCAGGTGTTTATGAAGTCCGCATTAAAGATGTGACTACACTATGCGACACAACAATCACCGGTTTAACCATCATTGAACCTGCGGTTCTGACGGCTACCATCACAACTCAGAATATCTCATGCCATAATGCCAATGACGGTCGGATAATCATTACCGGTTTATCGGGAGGCACTGCTCCTTACCGTTTGTATCTTTATAATCCGGTTGTCCTTACCGACAGCATTATCCATCCGGCCGGAGATACTGCATTCCGCAACCTGATGGCTAATCCGGCATACCGGGTTGAAATATACGACACCAATGGTTGTTCGTTTGTCCGGTCGTTTATTGAAATTGTTAATCCTCCGCATTTACATATTGATTCCGTTGTTACAGACACAAATCTCTGTTCCAGCGCTTACACGCTTAATGTTTATGCAACCGGTGGCAGCGGCGCTCTCGAATATTCATTTGATAATGGAGTGGCCTGGCAATCGTCGAATACATTGAATGGCATCATTGCAGGCACATTCACTATCCTTGTCCGTGATACTGCTCTGTGTCCTGCCGATAACAACGGTATAGTGAAAACACTCGACAGCATTGGCGGATTGATTTTTGTTATTGATTCGGCAACCGTGAACCGTAATGAGTGCGGAGAAATTATCGTGTATGTTACGGGAGGGGTAACGCCTTTCAGTTATTCCCTTGTGCATAATATCACTGACACCATAGGCCCGCAGCCGGGCAAGGACTTTACCGGATTAACCCCCGATACCTACGAGGCAATCGTGCGTGACAGCCGCGGTTGTGTTATTAATTTCCCGGGAATTGTTATCCCGCAAATTGTAATTGACTCCATGCCGTCACATGGCGACACACTGGTAATTTATGCTCATGGCGGTGTTGGTGATCTGGACTATTATATTGATACAATTAAGGTTTTCGGCGCAACAGCCCCATACAAGGAAGACTCACTTTTTACAAAGATTAACCGGAATAAGTTGTATTATGTTTATGTTCGTGATTCGCAGGGATGCTGGATCATGGATTCGGTTACCTTCGATCTTCTAAATGTAAGAATAGATTCAATAATGGCAACCAAATGTCCGGAAAATGATGCCTCTGGTGGATTCTATGAAATTGTTGTGTCAGGTGGCGTTCCTCCTTATACAGGAGTGATACGCGGTATAGGACGTTATTCAGCGCGTGTGGATACTATTAAGATTGAGTATAATATCTTTCTGAACAAATATGTAAATATTGACTTTAGAGGTAATATGGTACATGACACTGTTGAAATATTTATTTGGGATGATTCAGGTCGTAGTCGGACCTTAAGTAATGTGATTATCCCATCCCTAACACCACATTTATCTATTGATACCATTATTATCAGTTCTGCTAATTGTCAGCGGATTCTTCAAGGTCATAAGGACATTGGTAAGATTACAGTTATAATACCGGCGTTATCGGCAAGTATGACCTGGTCGGATGGCGGTGATTTTACTCCTTATTACGATACAGTAATTGACAGATATGTTATCATTCGGGATTCAATCACATCCGGTAATTATTCATTTATGCTACAGGATGTTAATAAATGTACAACCATTACTCAAATTGTTGTTGTGCCTTATACTGATACGGTTTCTGTTGACGTTGCTCCCGGAGAGAATGATACGGTATTTATTTGTGAAGGTGGATTTGGAACACTTCATTCATTTCCTTCATTATCATTACGTCCGATTACTAACCGTTATACATGGACGGTTAACGGATCCACTTATACGAATTACGATCCTGCTAAACCTGATATTGTTACAGTTTCTCCTGCTGCTGAAACGCAGTATTTCATAGCTAAAGGATGGAACGCAAATTATTGCTATGATGATCAATTATTCTATGTTATCCGCAGCCCCCGTCTCGACATTCTCGATGAACCGACCATTGATAATATCATACTACTCTCCAGCGCCGGAAGGGACATCAATACACAGGTAATTGATAATTTTGAAGCTAAATATGATAAAGTTGAAAATGATGTAATTATTGTAAATGAAGACAAATCAAAATCACCGATTAAATTCAAATGGTCGGCTTATATTACCGATGCATTAGGGGAGTACACTGATGAGAAATCGTCAACTTATATCTCTCTGCTTGAAGAAGAAGATACGAAATTTATAGCTACCTCATTGGAACTAAATAAGCAGGTGAAGGTTAAACTGTATGCAGTCAATAGTTTGGGTTGTTCTGATACCGTTTCATTCCTTGTGAAATTATGGGACGGCTTTATTCCTTCGGGCTTTACGCCTAATGGTGATGGTGTGAACGACTATTGGGAGTTTTATCTGGGTATGGATAAATATATAACCGTTGTTGTTGAAGTGTTTAACCGCTGGGGCGAAAAGGTTTACATGAATACGGGCTACGAAGATGATGGCACACGCTGGGACGGCCGCCGCAATGGCAAGGATCTTCCCATCGGAACCTATTATTACATCATCACGGTTAAAGATAAATTGGAAGAAAAGCAGATTACCGGACCCGTAACAATTTTAAGATAATAATTCCCTGCAGGGATTAAAAATACACAGGTATGAAAAAGTGGTTGTATACAACATTCATCGGAACGCTTCTGGCAGCAACAGCCATAGCGCAGCAGTTGCCGTTGTACACACAGTATGTGTTCAATGGTTTTGTGTTTAATCCGGCCATCGCGGGTACACACAATTATTACCAGATACGGTCGAATACACGTGTGCAGTGGGTTGGCATCACCGATCATCCGCTCACCAATGTATTGAGCGTTTATGGTCCCGATAAGGAAAAAGACATGGGCTATGGCGGTTATTTCTTCAGTGATGTGACCGGGCCTACTTCACGTAGTGGTATCAGTGGATCGTACGCCTACAACGTCCGTATAAACGAAGAGCTTCGTCTTTCGTTGGGTTTAGCTATGGGCGTGCTCCAGTACAAAGCCGATGGCGCAAATATTGAGTTATGGAGCGAGCATATCGGTCAGGGCAGCGACCCGTTGCAGGATCAGGTGTATTCAAAACTGGTGCCCGATGCTACCATTGGCGCTTATTTGTATACATACAATTATCATGTTGGCTTATCAACATCGCAGTTGCTCAATAATAAACTTAAATTTCTGGAAAGTGATTCAGCAGCGTTTACAGGAATCAGCCGCCTTAAATCGCATTTCTTTTTTACCGGTGGATACAGATATTTTATCAATCGCGAATGGTCGGTGGAGCCAACAATGATTTTACGGGCAACCGGCGCAGTACCCATGCAGCTTGATTTTACGACCAGTGTGATCTATAAAAATATGGTCAGCGGAGGGTTTGCTATGCGTACCGGTGATGCCCTTTCCCTGCTGGTTACCTATCTGCATGAGAAGCAGTATTATTTCGGTTATTCATACGATTTCAGCTTGTCGTCTATCCGGAAATATAATTCCGGATCACACGAAATAACTATCGGATACCGGTTTAATGATATAAAATAATTCATGGTTAAGGTCGTATTCTGTTTCATTTGTTTTTTCTTTTTTTTTGTTTCATGCCGCGATGAAGTTATGCCGCCGGCACAAATCCTGAATCACGAAAAACTTGTGGCCATCCTCACAGACATGCACATGGCCGAAGGGTTTGTGCGGCTGAATAAATTGCCGGAGGGAATCCCTACTGACTCTGCCTTTTATGCTGCTGTTTACCGGAAACATTCGGTTACTATTGCTCAGGTTGATAGCGCTTTTAAGTGGTATACTATAAACAATCCGGGCTTGATGGAAAAAATTTATGAGGAAGTACTCGAAAAACTCAGCAATATCGAGACATCTTTAAAAAATCAATGATTCTTTTGCCGCTTTTTTTTTTACATCTTGATCTAATCAGTGAAGGATCATTTTTACTATTTTGGATTTTGCAATTGAGATATCGAATACTATTTGGAATTATAATCTAGTCAATTTAACCCGAATTTTTCAGTTGAAAAAACTCAACTGAAAAACGCTCTTGAAAATCTAATCGTTAGCTAATTGCTAACAATAAGATTTTCTAAGGCGGGGTTACCGCGTTAATGTAATAGAAATGTTAGTTTTATAGTATCTAAGGAATTTCTATTGCAAAATCGCGGTTTAAAGTGGATTATTCCATTTGTAAAACTGATATTAGCCAGTTGAACCCAAATTCCAATGTCTTAAAATCTGTGTTTATTTTTTTTGTAACTTAAATAGTCAATCCTTAATAACTCAAAATAACGGAAAAATTTAATGGTTTAGATGATTTTACGGTTAAGTTAAAAATGAACAAAATAAAATCTTTTTCGATTTTACTTAGTAATTTTCTAAAATTGAACGCTGTTGCAGCCATCAACGAGTTAATTTCGAGTCTGTTCACTAAACTGTGTCAGTTAAAAAAAGTATTACCTTTAAATTTTAA
>CAZRNJ010000112.1:0-8079 GCA_964601385.1 uncultured Bacteroidales bacterium
ATCCGGTTGTGCCACCGCTGACATTTAATAAGATTGATCCGTTATTGCCAAAACATTGTGCATGAGTAATCGTAGAACTAATAATCGTAAGCGCCGCTGCCGGCTGGGTGATGGTGTAAGGTCCGGCCACAGTTGAGCATCCCCTGCTGTCGGTAACAGTAACAGAATAGGTCCCCGGCGCTTTGGTGATAGGATTAGTCACACCTCCGCCTGTCCACAAATAACTGTATGCCGGTGTTCCGCCGGTAACTGTTACCTGTAAACTGCCATTATCACCAAAGCAAGGAGCATTGGTAATTGATGAGCCGGTGATGGTCAATACTGCCGGTTCAGTAATTGTAATTCCTGACCGGGCCGTTGTACAGCCCTTGGCATCAGTAACTGTAACACTATATGTCCCCGCAGGATACGTTATAGGATTAACACTACCACCTGCCGACCATAAGTATGAATAGCTTGTTGTACCTCCCGTAACCGTAAGCCGTATAGCGCCGTTACCGCCAAAACACTGAACATTGGTCACAGAAGCAGCAGTTATAGTTAATGCTGCAGCCGGCTGTGTTATAACATAAGGTCCTCCGGTTGTCTGGCAGCCACGGCTATCTGTTACAGTTACTGAATATGATCCGGCGTTCTTAGAAACCGGGTTCACCGATCCGCCTCCTGTCCATGCATAAGTATATGAAGGTGTGCCACCACTCACACTCACCTGTATCTGTCCGGGGCTTCCAAAACATTGCGCATGTGTTATGGACGATCCGGTAATAGTGAGCACTGATGCCGGTTGTGTAATGGTATATGGTCCTGTTATACTTGTACAACTGCGCGCATCGGTAACAGTGAGCGTATATGATCCCGGCGCTTTGGTAACCGTAGTTGTGGTTCCGCCGCCTGTCCAGTTATAAGTATATCCGGGTGTCCCGCCGGCAACTGTCACTGCTATGGTACCATTATCACCAAAACACTGTGCATGAGTGATTGATGCACTTAATATTGATATGGCAACCGGTTGTGTAATTATATATGGTCCGCTGATAAATGAACATCCCTTTGCATCGGTAACCGTGACCGAATAAGCACCGGCTGCTTTATTGGTAACCGGATTAGTTGTTCCACCGCCTGTCCAAACATAAGAATAAGCCGTTGTTCCGCCGGTAACCACCACCGAAACACTCCCGGTAACATCGCCATTACAATTGACATTGGTTATAGCCGAACCAACAACCTGCAATGCAGCTGCCGGCTGGGTAATAGTATACGTATTAATAAAAGTACACGAATTGCCATCGGTAACTGTAATGGTATACGGACCGGCCGGCTTAGTGATGGTGGTTGTGACTTCACCAGTGCTCCAGAAATAAGAATACGGTGTGGTTCCGCCCGATGCAGTGATTGAAATAACCCCATCATCAGCATAACATTTTGAATGGGTTATTGAATACGGTGAAATAGTAAGTGCCGATGCCGGCTGTGAGATAGTATAACTTGCCGATACACGCGTACAACCGCGAACATCAGTTATCGTAGCCCTGTAAACACCTGCAGGTATATTGGCAAGGTCCTGTGTTGTGGCACTATTGGTCCAGATGTAAGTATAAGGTGTTGTAGCTCCGGTAACCGTAAGATTAATAGCTCCGGTGCTGTTGCCAAAACAACGCACATGAGTGGTTGTAGCTCCAACGGCCCATGCAGCCGGTTGGGTAAGAACATATCGCGCACTATTGCGTACTGTACAACCCTTTGCATCGGTAACAGTAACCCAATAATGAGCAACACTGGATGCCGAGGTATTCACCAGATCTTCGGTTGTCCGTCCGTTACTCCATAGATACGTATAAGATGTAGTACCGCCTGCAACCGTAATATCAATTGCACCGCTGTTATCGGTACGGCAAATCAGATGTGATAAAAGCGCCGATGTTATAGATAAAGCCGATGGCGCTGTAAGTGTATAAGTGCCCGTAGTTGAACATCCTTTGGAATCGGTAACAGTAACGCTATGTACACCGTTTGTTAAATTTGTTCTGTCTTCAGTAACTGCGCCTCCTGTCCATAAAAAGGAATAAGCCGTTGTACCGCCCGTAACTGTAATATCAATTGCTCCTGTTGCTCCGCCATTACATAATACATGAGTAACCGATGAAGCGCTGATGGTTAGCACAGCCGGCTGTGTCAGCGTATATGCGCCTGTAGCAGTACATCCTTTGCTGTCCGTTACAGTTAAATTATACGTAGCCGCTATTAAGCTTGAACGGTTCTGTGTTGTAATACCACCGGACCAAAAATATGTATAACCGGTAGTGCCACCGGTAACGGTAATATTTATTGCGCCTGTTGCTGTGCCATTACAATACACATTTGTAATAGCCGGAGTGATTGTAAGCGCCGAGGGCTGGGTGATTGTCCAATTCTGTAACGACGTACAACTCTTACTGTCGGTAACCGTGATTAAATATAATCCGGCAGGAATGTTGTTTCTGTCCTGAGTTGTAACAGCATCATTCCAAATAAAAGAATAGGCCGGTGTGCCGCCTGCAACCGATACATTAATTCTTCCGGTACTATTGCCGCTGCAATCAACATGAGTTGTGGCCGCCGAAACAGTAAGTGCAGCCGCTTCGGTTATGGTGAATGCACCTGTATTGATACATCCTTTGCTGTCGGTTACAGTAACAGAATAATTTCCGGCGGTGAGTGAATTTATATCTTCGGAAACAGCGCCGGTACTCCATGCAAAAGAATAAGCGGTAGTACCTCCGGAAACTGTAATGTCAATAGCTCCTGTTACTCCACCATTGCAGGCCACATGGGTTATGCCGGTTTGTGTTATGGTAATGGCCGACGGTTGTGTTACGGTATAACTGCTATCGGGTTTACAACCATAGTTATCAGTAACAGTAACAGTATATACACCTGCTGCAATGGCAGCTAAATCCTGTGTAACCTGTCCGCTGCTCCATGCATACGTATAAGCGGTGCCTCCGCCGGAAAGTGTCAGGTCAATAGCTCCATCAGCGCCGGCATTGCACGATACATGGGTAATGGCTGAAGAAATAATGATAGCAGACGATGGCCCTGCATATTCCGGAAATCCGGGCAGATAAAAAATATTGTCAATAGCGACACATCCTTTCGAGTCGGTTACCGTAAGCTGATACAATTGTCTCGGCTGATTATCGAGCCGTTGAGAGGTGCCGACAACAGATGACGCGCGTACCCACCGGTAAGTATACACCGTTGTACCACCCGACACATTGGCAATCAGCGTTGCCGAGCTGTCATCGAAACAGCGGAGCTGTGTATCTACAGCTATTGTAGCCATAAGCAGCAAGGGCTCGGTAAGTGTATAAGCATCCGTCATTTTACAACCCTTACTATCGGTAACCGTAACACTGAACAACTGTGATGTAGGCGCTCCGGGAATACTCAGATTCACTAAGTCCTGCGTGGTAGCGCTGTTGCTCCAGAGATAAGTATATGGCGAAGTTCCGCCCGATGGCGTAATATCAATCCTTCCATTATTTTGTCCGTTACACGAGATATGAGTAATGGCATTGGTTATACTGATCACTGTTGGTTCGATGATTGTTTGATTCGAACTGGTTACCGGGCCACAGGAGTTTTTATCATTCACCTCTATTGTATACAGTGTCCCCGGCGCAAGTCCGGTGAAGGTAGCGCTGGTTGCCGATACAATGGTAGAAATTGTTGATCCGTTATCTTTCAGTACATAGGTAAAAGGAGATGTGCCACCTGATGCGGCATCGCTGATTTTACCATCATTAGCACCATTGCAAGAGACATGGCTTATTGAGATAGTTCCAATAGCCAACACACCAGGACGTGTGACGTTGAGCTCACCCTGAAAATCGCCGTCAAGCGTCCAATCCTCAACAACCACCCAGTAGAGTCCGTTGGTTAAACCCGAAAACGTATAAAACGGGTCGAGTACTGTATCTTTTTTCCCATCGCTAAGCGTATAAATGTAAGGCGTAGTGCCGCCGGCCACATAAACAGTGATAGTACCATCATTCAGCGGATTGCAGGTGATGTTACTCACTTTCACCGAATCAATGCGGAACTGTGCATAAATGCTGTTGCCTGTTGCAAGCAAGAGGGGTAACAGCCATAGTACAATTCTTTTCATAGCGTCTTTTATTCAGGGTTAATTATTTTTATCACTACAGATGACCTAAACTGCGACTGTGATGAATTATCTTCAATCACGAGCCAGTACTTTCCTTCCGGCAGTCCTTTAACAGACAGTTCAGTTGTTGATGATGTTATTTTTGCCCCATTACTGAGAATCATCCGGTACGGCGCCACACCGCCTGAAATATTAACGGTTATAGAACCATTCGGTTTGCCCGCTTTGCATGCTGTTGTTGTAACTTCATTAATCACCAGTTTGGAAGCCGGCTCTTGCGCTGTTGATAAGTTTAACGCAAGTATCAGTATTATAATCTGTAAAGTTATTTTCATGATGTTAATAACTTATTTTTACAAAAAGATTACAAATTTACGAAAATAATCGAAACTATACACATTTTTTAATGAAAATTAAGCAGTTAAGTAATTTCCCATTACTAATTTAATTGATTTAATTAATGTCTTCCGTATCATAACATAAATAATTAACTGATTTAAAGTGATTTAATTAATTTATTGTTTTTATTTAACAATTAAAATTGTACTTCTACCAAAATTACACAAAAAACAATAAAAACCCTTGAAATAAAGCATCTATCTTTTTGCTCTAATGTCTCATTTATGTAACAAATGTTGCAACTATTCTGTCTCATCATGAGACAAAAGATGGAGGAGTTATGATAAACACCTGTGCATCTGTTATTTCAGTACGCGAGAATCAGATCGGTCTGATACCGATGATTTCACGCACCTCGCGCACAGTTTTCGATGCGCTGGCTCTGGCCTTTTCAGCGCCCATAGTCACAACCTGATGGAGATATTTTTCATCAGCAAGAATAGCAAGTATTTTTTCGCGGATAGGGCTGGTAACTTTAATAATATCTTCGGCTAACTGTTTTTTGAGGTCACCATAACGAATAGAACAATTATTGAATTGTTGCTTAAAATGCTCAACAGTGGCGGGCTCTGACACAACTTCAAGCATAGTGAACAGGTTTTGTACGGGTTCACTCATTGTATCATTGGGCTTGGCAGGGCCTGCATCACTAACCGCACGCATCACTTTTTTACGGATCTCGGCCGGCTCATCAATCAGATAAATGCCATTCCCATCCGATTTTCCCATCTTGCCTGTTCCATCGAGTCCGGGAATTTTGATCAATGCATTGCCGAAATTATACGCCGCGGGCTCAACAAAAAATTCAGTATTATACATGGTATTAAACCGCCGTGCAAATTTGCGTGTCATCTCCAGATGTTGTTCCTGATCTTTGCCAACCGGCACTTTATCGGCTTTATGGATAAGAATATCGGCTGCCATCAATACAGCATAAGTCAATAATCCGGCATTCACATTTTCGGGTTGCTGACGCACTTTTTCTTTAAACGTGGTGGTACGTTCAAGTTCGCCAACATAAGCATTCATATTGAGCAACAGATAAAATTCGGCTACTTCAGGAACATCGCTTTGCACATACAGCGTTGCTTTCTCGGGATCGAGTCCGCAGGCCAGATATTCGGCCAACACAGTTTTAACACTCTGCTGATAGTGTTCCGGTTTCGGATGAGTGGTTAACGAATGATAATCGGCAACGAAAAAAAAACAATTGTTTTCATGCTGCATACGCACAAAATTGCGTACTGCGCCAAAATAATTTCCCAGATGAAGATGGCCGGTTGGACGAATCCCGCTTAATACTGTTTCCATACATCTTGATTTGCGGCGTGAAAATAATAAATAAATCTGTATCTTTGTTTGCCATGAAATTCTCAACATTAACCTCATTCACATAATCCGTAAATCAATACCAGCAGATGTTCAGTACCCGGCAAAATAAAATGGCACGTCTCTATCAGAAAGAACTGGTAGATATTTTTTCAAAAGAAGACATCGGCATACCGCACGGTATACTGGTAACCATTACGGTAGTGCGTGTAACACCCGACATGGGACAAGCGCGTGTTTACCTCAGTATTTTTCCATCCAGCCAAGCCGCAGATATTCTCAAGACGATCAACCTCATGGCTAAAAATATCCGTTATCATCTGGGATGCCGTATCCGCAACCAGGTAAAAGAAGTGCCGGAGATTAATTTTTTTATTGATGACTCGCTGGACTATCTTGACCGGATCGAAAAACTGTTGCACAGCTGAACTCTGTCATCTATGAACACCCCGCTCTATATTGCCCGGAGATATCTGCTGGCTAAAAAATCGCATAATGCTATTAATATCATCTCTGCCATATCGGTTGCCGGTGTGGCTGTAGGCACCCTTGCGCTAATTGTTATCCTTTCGGTATTCAATGGATTTGAATCACTCATTACTTCACTATTCAACTCATTTGACCCTGATTTACGCATCACTGCAGCTGAAGGAAAAACATTCGTACCCGACAGCGCTGCCAGCCACCGTATCAAAGGAATGCCCGGCATCATACATTACACCGAAGTAATTGAAGATAACGCGCTGCTCAGTTTTGAAGACAAACAATATATTGCAACCGTTAAAGGGGTCAGTGATAATTATGCATCCATGACCGGCATTGACAGCATGATGGTGGACGGAGATTTTATCCTGCGCTCGAAAAATGAGCCCTACGCGGTAATCGGACAGGGTGTGGCCTACTTTCTTTCGGTTGGACTAAGTTTTGTACACCCGATATTTATCTATGTTCCAAAAAAAATGGAACAGATTTCCTTTGATCCCGAGGAGGCGTTTACCCGCCAATATATCTTTCCGTCCGGTATCTTTTCGATCGAAAAAGACATTGATGTGAAATATATCCTGGTCCCGATTGATTTTGCGCGGACACTATTTAATTACACCCAACAGATCAATGCCATTGAACTGCAAATTGGAGAAGGATCTAATCTGAAAAAAATACAACATCAGGTGCAAGAACTGATGGGCCCATCGTTCGTTGTAAAAAACCGGTACCAGCAAAAAGAGTTTTTCTACAAAGTAATGAAGTCGGAAAAATACGCCATTTTTTTTATTTTATCATTTATACTTATTGTTGCTTCATTCAATATCATTGGGTCGCTCACAATGCTCATCATTGATAAGAAGAAAGATATGTACATCCTGCGCTCTCTCGGCGCCACACCCTCTCTTATCCGCAATATTTTTTTATTTGAGGGCTGGATGATTTCCTGTGTAGGAGCATTAATCGGACTTATTCTGGGTGTTTTTATCTGCTGGGTGCAGATAACCTTCGGTTTGCTAAAACTTCAGGGACAAAGTGCATTTATCGTGAGCGCTTATCCGGTAGATATGCAGCCGGGAGATATTGCCTTTATTTTATTGGTTGTTCTGATAATTGGTTTTATTGCATGCTGGTATCCGGTACGGTACATCACCAAAAAACACCTTACTGAAATTGAAAATAATTAAGGAAATAAATCATAAAAAGTTTTATCATCTGTTCAAACTCTATTAAAACTCCATCCTGGCCAGTGGTTCAATATCGTGAGATGAAAAAATCCCTGCCTGAAAAAGATAATAGCCGGCAATAGCAATCATAGCTGCATTATCGGTAGTAAATCGTATCTGCGGCAGATGCAATGTCCAGTTCCGTTGCCTGGCTTCGACTGTTAATGCTTCGCGCAATCCCGAGTTGGCTGCAACCCCTCCGGCAATAGCTATTTGGCTGATTCCGGTTTGCTTTGCAGCGCTTACCGTTTTTTCAATCAATGTCTCAATAATTGTATTCTGCAGCGAAGCCGCAAGATCAGCTAACCGCTCTTCCTTAAACCTGCTGTCAGCGGCCATCCTGTCGCGCAACAGATAGAGAAAAGATGTTTTCAGCCCGCTGAAACTAAAATCAAGACCGGGAATCTGTGGCTTACTGAAGCTGAAGGCATGGGCATTACCCGTTTTTGCCAGTTTGTCAATTACCGGGCCGCCCGGATAAGGCAAACCCAATAC
>CAZRNJ010000113.1:0-8060 GCA_964601385.1 uncultured Bacteroidales bacterium
CGATGAGAACATTATTTTTGAATTATAGCCATAATACCTGACAGCATTGACAAATTCTTCCACCAGCTCCAGGGCATTGTATCCCTGATCCTGCATGCGGCCTACGAGTATACAAATATAGTTTGCGCCTGCCGCCATCGCCATATAGGCCTGCTGGAGGTTATATACCAGATGGATGTTTACCATAATATCTTCGTCACGTAACCGTTTGGTGGCTTTCATGGCTTCGAGTGATGCCGGGATTTTAAATACGGTGCGTTTTTTATCCAGCCCCAGCTTAAGCAAACGATGTGCTTCGGCGCAGATCTCATCGGCATTGTTGCCCAGCGCTTCAATCTGCAGCATGGGAACCATTTTGGAAATTTTTACAATGGTGCTGTCAAGCTCGGTGATCCCTTCGCGGTGCATAAAGGTTGGCGTCGTGGTCAGTCCGGCAACAAATCCCAGTTTAAACACTTCTTCTATTTCTTTCAGGTCGGCTGAATCAAGATATAATTCCATACGTTTTGGTTTATTGTTTTCTGTATTTTTTTTCTGTTTCGTGTAAATCTATCAATGGTTGTATAAATTCTTCCAGATCGGTGATGCACATCTGGCTGGCTGCATCACAGAGCGCTCTGGCCGGTTCGGGGTGCACCTCAATGAAGAGTCCGTCTATGCCTGCCGCTACACCTGCGCGTGCAATAGTGTTTAGGTATTGGCGGGAACCACCTTCCGGACTGGCGCTCGGGATACCATAACGCCGTATCGAATGGGTGATATCGAAAACCACCGGATAACCAATGGCATTCAGGTGGTAAAAGGCGCGAGGGTCAACAATCAGGTCGTTATAGCCAAAGGTATAGCCCCGTTCGGTGAGCATGATGTTGAAATTATTCTGTGTCTCAACTTTCCGTACCGGATAGATCATGTTCTCTGGCGCTATAAACTGCCCGTGTTTAAGATTTATGGCCTTGGCTGTGGCGGCTGCTGCCGTTACCAGGGTTGTTTGCATACACTGGTAGGCGGGTATTTGGAGAACGTCAACCACTGATTTTACTTCGTCAATCTGGTCGGGATAATGTACATCAGTGATGAGAGGGAATCCGTATTCTTGTTTTATTCGTGCAAGGATTTTCAGCCCTGCGTCAATTCCCGGCCCCGCATAGTATCCGGCCGAACTCCGGTTGTCTTTTTGAAAAGATGATTTATAAATCACCGGGAGCTTATATTTTGATTCTATCTGCTTGAGTGTGTCGGCTGTTTTCAGCATTACACTGTCGTCTTCAATAACACACGGGCCGGCAATCACGAACAGTTGTTCTTCACCATAGGATTTACCGTTTATGTTTATCGTTTTCTTCATCAGGGATTGTCCTCTTGGTTAATGTAATAGCTGATTCGCAGGCCAAAAATATAAAATCTGGCTCACAATACCGAATTTTAAACAAATAGCGGTGTTATCTTGTTTTTGAATAATTATAATTTCAACCGGATAAAATATGATATTTATCTTTTTTTAAAAAAAAAGGTTGAAATAATTTGGAATTAAAAAAAATCGCATTATTTTTGTTTTCTATATTTCATGTAGGAAATAAATAAAATAATAAAATTATGAAAACAAATTATCGTTTTGAAACACTGCAACTACATGCAGGTCAGGATGTAGATGAAAAAACACTGTCAAGGGCAGTACCTATCTATCAAACAACTTCTTATCTTTTTAAAAATTCGGAACATGCCGCTAATCTATTTGGATTAAAAGAGTTTGGGAATATTTATACCCGTATCATGAATCCCACAACCGATGTGTTCGAGAAGCGTGTTGCTGCTCTTGAAGGAGGCATTGCCGCTCTTGCTACCTCTTCTGGTCAGGCATCACAGTTTCTCGCGATCACAAATATTGCCGAGGCACGTGACAATATTGTTTCTACATCATATCTTTATGGTGGAACCTATAATCAGTTCAAGGTGCAGTTCCGTCGTCTTGGCTTACAGGTAAGGTTTGTTAATGGCGATGATCCGGCTGAGTTTGAGCGTCTGATTGATGGCCGAACGAAAGCTCTTTATGTTGAAACCGTTGGTAATCCCAAATTCAATATCCCCGATTTTGAGGCCATCTCATCTATTGCCCATAAGCATAATATACCGCTTATTGTTGATAATACGTTTGGATGTGCCGGTTATCTCTGCAGACCTATAGATTTTGGCGCAGATATCGTTGTCCAGTCGGCTACAAAATGGATTGGAGGACATGGTACATCGGTTGGCGGTATTATTGTTGACAGCGGACGATTCGACTGGGGCAATGGGAAATTTCCGCAATTCACCGAGCCATCGGAAGGTTATCATGGATTGAAATTCTGGGATACATTCGGCAGTAACAGTCCTTTTGGTAACATCGCTTATATCATCCGGGCACGGGTTGAGGGTTTGCGTGATTACGGCACAAGCATCAGTCCCTTTAATTCGTTCCTTTTATTACAAGGACTCGAAACCCTGTCGCTGCGTGTACAACGCCACGTTGATAATGCCCTTGAGATTGCCCGCTGGCTTGAGAAGCAGAACTGGGTAGAAAAAGTTAACTATCCGGGGCTCGAATCATCACCTTATTTTACTTTGGCCAAAAAATATCTCAGAAATGGGTTTGGTGGTGTACTCTCGTTTAATATTAAGGGTGGACGCGAAGCAGCAGCCCGCTTTGTTAGTGAAGTAAACCTGATTAGTCATCTGGCCAATATTGGCGATGCAAAAACGCTGATCATCCATCCCAGTACAACAACGCATGAGCAGTTATCTGTCGAGGAACAGGCAGCAGCAGGTATAGAACCAAATCTGTTACGTCTGTCAGTTGGCATAGAGCATATTAACGATATAAAAGAAGACCTTGAACAGGCCGCTAAAAAGATTGGAAAGTAATATTTATTAATTTTTATTGTTATGAAAGCAACAAACATTCTTAATACCATTGGAAATACTCCTCATGTGAGGATAAATAAACTATTTCCGGATAACATTGAGGTATGGATAAAGCTTGAGCGCAATAATCCGGGGGGAAGCATAAAAGACCGGATTGCCCTTGCAATGATTGAAGACGCCGAAAAAAAGGGTGTATTAGCTAAGGATACTGTTATTGTAGAACCAACATCCGGTAATACGGGTATTGGTTTGGCTATGGTGGCTGCTGTAAAAGGATACAGATTGATTCTTGTGATGCCCGATACTATGTCGGTTGAACGCCGTAAACTGATGGCTATCTTTGGCGCGCAGTTTGATCTTACTCCCGGCGAAAAAGGAATGAAAGGGGCTATTGATCGCGCTAATGAATTGAAGGAGCAGTTGAAAAATGTTTGGATCCCGATGCAGTTTAGTAATCCCGCCAATACCGAGATTCATCGTCAAACGACAGCACGGGAAATTTTAAACGATTTTCCCGGTGGGTTTGATTATCTGATTACCGGTGTTGGTACCGGAGGACATATTACAGGTGTAGCTGAGGTCTTAAAAGAAAAATTCCCTGCAATTAAGGTGTTTGCCGTTGAACCTGAATTGTCGCAGGTTATTGCCGGTAAAGAACATAACAGGCATCCGCTACAGGGAATAGGCGCCGGTTTTATTCCTGATATTCTAAATACTAAAATTCTTGATGGAACTATTGCTGTAAGTAAAGAAGAAGCATTTGAATTTACACGCAGGGCAGCTAAAGAGGAGGGTATTTTGATCGGAATCTCTTCCGGCGCTTCTCTGGCTGCTGTATCAAAAAAAATATCTTCGATTCCCGCAGGATCTAAAATCCTTTCTTTTAACTATGATACAGGAGAGCGTTATTTATCGGTAGAGGGATTGTTTTGAATCAATGGGAGGTTGCTATGAAACACACATGTAAAGTTTCGCTAAATATAAACACGGATGAAAAATATATCACAGGTATTGATCAGGATAACAGTCAATTACATGTGGGTTCTGTCGAGCAATAGGGCAAGCATCAGACCTGTTTAAAAAATATTTACGGATGAAAACAGATGAAAAAACTACTCTTGGATTTATTTTTATGATTTATCTGGCCGAATCATACGGACTTGGTTATGTAAAAATCAATGAAATTTTAAAAAAACAAAAGGTTTCGGTTAAATACCTCGAGAGTGTCGTGGCTAAGGTTAGGGCTGCCGGTTTGGTTGATGCGCGGAAAGGATCAGCCGGCGGATATATCTTGAGTAAACCTCCCGAGAAAATTTCATTACTCGATATTTATGAATGTCTTAATGGTCCGGTTGCCGATAATCAAAATTATAATGATGATAATGCATATCGTAAAACCGTAAGTAATTTATGGTCTGTAATTAATAGCCGGCTTAATGATTACCTTGCATCACGCTCTCTGGAAGATTTATTTCAGGACTGGAAGAAGAACCAGACCGCTATGCCGCAGCAATCAGGTGGTGGTTTTTATTTTTAATCATACTTTTACACTGGTCAAATCCGACATCTGATTTTGATAATATCCTTGTGTTTTTTTATTCTCTTTTTTCTGATCCTGAAAAAAAAGTTATCTAAAGATGTACAGATTCCTAATTATTCTGTATCTTCACTTTTTACTTATGAGGGCTATTCTATTTGTTGTTGTATTCTTTTTGATATTCTGCATAAGAATTTTATCTCAGGATATTAAATTTGAACGTATTACATTACGTGACGGACTGTCGTCAAATGTTATCACTACTATTGTGCAGGATAATACCGGCTTTATCTGGTTTGGGACTGCCAATGGGTTAAACCGTTATAATGGCTTTCGTGTTGATGTGTTTCAGCACAATCCTGCCGACAGCGTCTCGATCAGCAGTAATCGCATTAGCGTGCTGTTTGTGGATAGCAGAAAAAATTTATGGGTTGGAACCAATGGCGAAGGACTCAATCTTTACGATCCGGTATTTGAGAAGTTTACCCGTTTTAAAACTATTTCTAACGATACGAATAGTTTGTATTCTAACCGGATTTGGTCAATCACCGAGGATAGTAGTCATAACCTGTGGATTGTTACTGATGGAGCTGTTCAAAAATATAATTATCAGAAAAAGTATTTTAGCCGTATTAGCTTGCCGGCCAATTTTACCGGACCGTCTATTGGTCAGATGGGGCCAAAATTCTTTTTTGAAGGTCTTAAAGGTGAATATTGGCTGTGTACATGGGTAAGCGGTATTATTAAATTTTCCCTATCTACCGGTAGATGGCAACATTATCATACCCACAATGGTTCAGGACTTATTGATAATGCCATTAATGCTTTCTCAAAAATTAATGACCAGATTTTTATCGGAACCCGCAATGGTGGTATTTGCCTGTATAATCGCAGGTCTAACTCATTTATCAGTTACCGGCATAATCCGGAAAGTTTGAACTCTCTCTCAAATAATAAAATTGGCGCGATCCATAGCAGCAGTATGCAGCAAATATGGATTGGCACCGAAGGCAGTGGGCTGGATTTAGTTGAAACCGGTAATTCAGGTTTGCAGTTTAAAAATTATAGAAGCCGGCTCAACGATTTTACTTCATTATGTGACGATAATGTTAAAGCAATTTTTAGTGATCGTTCAGGGGTTATATGGGTTGGAACCGGAAATGGCGTGAATAAATATTCCCCGGTCAAAGAAAAATTCACCTGTTATAGCAGTACCGGACATGATGGATCTTTATCAAATAATAATGTTACCGGTATTCTGCAGGATCGTAAAGAGAGGGTATGGATTGCTACCTGGGGTGGAGGCATCAATCGCTTTGATGTTGCCGGCAAACGTTTTTTTTATTATCTGTCCGAACCGGGCGGCAAGAGCGCTCTTGGTGATAATGCTATCCGGCAACTTTTTGAAAATAGCAAAGGACAGATTTTTGTGGTAACGCGTAATGGCATAATTGGCCGGTACAATGAAGTGGCCGACCGTTTTGAGAAATTGTTCTCCTTCGAATCTCAATTGCAAGGCACCAGCGATTATTTTAATATTTCAATCCTCGATCAATCCGATAATCTCTGGATGGGATCATATCTTTCCGGCGTTTTTTGTTATTCGACAATTGATGGTACTTATTTTAACCTGAATAAAAAAATAAAAAATTTACCGGTGTCTGAAGTGTCCGCCCTGCTGGCGGCACGTGATAGTAGTATCTGGATTTCTATTCATAATAATTCGATATATATTTATTCCCCGAAAACAGATAAACTTCATCGGATCAAAGCCGATGAAAATGATTCGACGGCTCTGCATGGCGGAGCCATTTCTGCTTTTTACCAGGATAGTAAACGGTTTGTATGGTCATGCGGTAACAATAATGTAACAAACCGTATTAATCCAAAAACATTTGAAATACAACATTATCCGTTTACCCTGTATGGTTGTCTTATGGAAGAAAATGATGAATTGTGGCTGGGTACAAATAAAGGGCTGAAACTCCTGGATCTTACTGACAATAGTTTTTACAGTTATACAGTTGACGACGGACTGGCCAATAATTCTGTATATACTATTTTTAGCGATTCACGAAAAAATCTTTGGATGGCTACTGATTATGGTATCTCAATGCTGAATGTACAGAATGAGACCTTTCATAATTTCGACTTTAATGACGGCTTGAATGATTATACTTTTTCGCGCGGAATTGGAGTCAAACTTGTTTCAGGCGAAATGATTTTCAGAGGTGAGAATGGACTTAATGTGGTTAATCCGGAGTATATCCGTTATAACGATAATATCCCTAACATTGTTATCACCGGCCTGTGGCTGCAAAACCGGAATATTAAAATTGGTGATAAAATTAATGACCGCATTATGCTGAACAAATCAATTAGCATGACCGATGAAGTTAAAATCAGTTATAAAAACTATTCATTTACCATTGAGTATGCTGCCCTTGATTTTGTTACTCCGGAAAAAAATCAATATTCGTATATGCTTGAAGGCCTTGATGAGGAATGGATAAATACCGATAAGAACATGGTAACGTACACTAATCTGAACCCCGGATCATATGTGTTTAAGGTGAAAGCAAGTAACAATGATGGTAAATGGAATGAAAATCCCGTATTACTGAAAGTTATTATTATTCCGCCTTTTTATAAAACGGTACTTTTTAAAGTGATTGCCGGTATTATTCTGGTGGTGCTTATCGGGGTGTTTTATTATACCTCTGTTACGCTTACTCGGCGTCAGAATATCCGACTTAATGCCAAGGTAGAGCAGCGAACGATGGAACTTAATAAACAAAAGGAATTATTAGCTAAGTTAAGCAATTCGAAAAATAAGTTATTTTCTATTATTGGTAATGACCTGAAGAAACCGTTTAGAGATATTATTTCTATTGGCTATAAACTGGTTCTTGATATTAATAATATGGATAAAGAACAAATTACCGATCAGGTTAAAGTGATTACTACTACATGTGAAAATTCTGTTGACATGCTCGACAACCTCGTTGCATGGACCCGGCTGAACGAGGATTCTATTGCTTTTAATCCGGAAACTTTTGATTTGAACACCGTTGTGCAGGAGAATATTCAATTGCTTCGCGCAACCGCTTCAAATAAAATGCTTAAAGTGTTTAGCGATAATACCGAGATTATGGTATTTGCTGATAAATATATGATTGAAAATGTTGTCAGGAATATTCTTGTAACTGTAATTAAATATGCGCGAAACGGTGATGATATCATTATTGAGTATATCGAAAATCCTAAAGAAATTGAGGTGCATGTAATGGATACCGGAACAGGTATTGATGCTCATACCCGTGAACAATACATTAAACAGGATATTGCCCTCAGCTCCACGGTTAATGATTCGGGAATGGAACTCGGACTTATGCTTTCCAAACAGTTTGTGTCAATTAATAACGGTGAAATTAATATTGAATCACAGTTTGGCAAAGGTACAACTATCACTTTTAAACTGCCCAGGACAGTATAATAATCAGGTTTGCCGGTTTATCGCTTTATCAGTTTTCCATGCCAAAGTTGTTTATTGCTCTGAACGGTTATTAGGTAGTCAATCCTTAATAAGATTTTAAGTTGTTGATAATGAACATATTATGTTAAT
>CAZRNJ010000114.1:0-8053 GCA_964601385.1 uncultured Bacteroidales bacterium
GCATCGAGCGAAAGGCAGGAACCATACCCACTGCATTGTCCCCGTTAACAACAGCAGTACTCGGTGTTTCGTGAACAACACGAATATCCGGTTTTACATTAATCCTGCCCGCCTTCCATAAATCATAATAATCTTTCAAACGGATCATGCCGTGTGATGGTATCCCGCGCAGCTCAGCCGAAATAAATACATCGGCAATCACAGCGCTGTCTGATGTGCTGCATCCCATCTTCTCAAATGCTCTGCATATAAAATCAACAAGTTGTTGTTCGGTATATGTCATTGTTGTTCGGTTTTTACAAATGTAATCAATCGGTATAAAAAAAGCCACCTGTTTTTACAGATGGCTTAAACGGTTAGACAATTTTTTTATGATAGTTTAAATGGCGGGTAAGAGTCAGACATAATAAAATATACCTGTACCCGGGTTGCCCAGCGAAGCCAGCCCGTAACAAAGTCGTGCATCATTTTGGGGTATTGGCCCGTAAACAAAATACTGAACCATGCAATAATTGAAAAGATGCCTACCGGAATGAGTAAAATATACAGCACCACAAAGTGAGGAATGATCACATAGAAGATTCCAAAAAGTGTCTTTACAAGGAGCATGCCACGGCTCAGACGTTCGGGATAAGGTAGTTCGAATTTTACATTTTCATCAGCAGCACATAAACTGAATGGCGGATAGCCATCGGACAGGTTAAGTATACGTGCAGCAAGGCGTAATGACCATCGGGTAACGCCAAGCGTGAAGTTAAAGAATGACCGTGGGTACCTGCCTGTGAACAGTATAGCGAACCATGCAATAAATGTAAGAATTCCATTTGCGATGGCAAGAATATAAAGCACAAACACATGCGGGATGATCATGTATAACCATCCAAACAAGGTGCGCAATACTAACTGCAACCTTGAGTAATGTTCCTGATGTTTAATGATTAGTTCCATAATTGTGGGATTTAAAGTTTATCAAATATAAAAATAGTTAATGGAATTTATTATTAGTGAATAATCTTTTTAAAGAAATTTAATATTGGTTTATTATATCCTGAACCATGAAGAAAAATTTCAATCCCGGCCGGGTACCTTTATTGAAAACTTCAGGTTTAACCGGGATTTTGCAGTTGAAAAACTGCAAACAGCTCAAGCGGTTTTCCGGTTGAGCGTACCCGGTAACCCTTTGCTCGCTGTAGCTATGCAATAGCGAAAGCGATGCCGCCGTAGAAAATCTTCCTTTGGTTTGAATACCAAAGTATTGATTTTCAAGAGCGTTTATCAGTTGAGATTAATCAACTGATAAATCAGGGTTTAATTAAGCACATGTAGATAAGCATATTATCGTTAGTTTATTTGTATTTGTGATGGCTGTATAAGAATATTGCGATGGAATGTTTTTTTTAAACGGATGTAAATGCCTTTCTTTGTCGTATGAGAAAGATCCGGCCATATATTGTGTGCAGCGATGGCAAAGGTAATCTGTACGAAGACCGCACGTTGTATGCTGCCGGCCGAAGTGGCTTCGATTTTATTCCGCTCTATCTTCATCAGATGATCGAGGTGCCTGAAGGCAGCGACATGTTTGAACTCCCGGGACGTGCAGCGGTTGGATTCAACGCTCAGGGTTATCCGGGTATATCTACAGAGGGTATTGCTGCGGCTTCATTTATTGCTCCGGCCTACACACAATTACATCTGGCGGCCTACCACACTTTTGCCGGTGCGCCGGTGCTTCCGTTATATGCTTATTCGCCGCTGGCATGGTATAAAGGCCGGTTTTATACATCGGCTGTACGTGTAGATGCCGATGACCGGCAGGACTGCAGGCATTTCGACCAGAAAGCCATTATTCGTGAAGGACGCAAATTGCTGAAAAAATATCCGGCTAACCGACTTGTTAGCCATCTTGTTGAGAATTGTGCATTCACCTATCTGTGTCCTGCAGCACGAAATTTTGTGATGCATCGTTGGGAAGCGCCCATACCGGCGTCCCCTGTATGTAATGCTGATTGCATCGGTTGTATATCCTTTCAGCCGGCCGATAAATCTCCGGTGTCATGCACCCAGCACCGTATCAGTTTTATTCCAACACCACAAGAGATGGCCGAATTTGCTATCCATCATCTTCAGACAGCGCCGCGTCCTGTGGTTAGTTTTGGTCAGGGCTGCGAAGGCGAACCATTGATGGTGGCCGGTCACATTGCAGAGGCAGTGAAACTGATCAGAAAAAAAACAAGTGCCGGAATTATTAACCTCAATACCAATGCTTCTTTGCCTGCTCAGGTTGAGATACTTTGCGATGCCGGCATAGATAGTGTCCGCATTAGCGCAAACAGCGTCAGAGAAAAGGATTATATGGCTTATTACCGGCCTAAAAAATATTGCTTTGACGATGTCTTACAATCAGCCAGGATTATCAAAAAAAAGAAAAAGTGGCTCTCTCTGAATTATTTTGTCTTACCCGGTTTTACCGATAGTAACGATGAGGTATCTCATTTATTGAATTTTATCGAAAAATATAAACCGGATATGATACAGTGGCGCAATTTTAATATTGATGCCGAATGGTATTTCGCGCAGGTATCGGTTAGTTCTCTTCCGCCGGCCTGCGGAATGATGAACCTCCTGAAAATGATCCGCAAACGGTTTCCGCGCTTGTGCTTCGGATATTTTAATCCGCACAGCCAAACGATGCATAAGTACCGAACGAAATGATTAATTTTACAGCTATGCAGCCATCTTTGTATCAACCCGATTCAGCAGGATTTAAAGACAGTGTGCATAGCATGTTCTCTTCTATCGCTCATTCGTATGATTTTTTAAATCATTTGTTCTCGTTTAATATAGATAAATATTGGAGAGTTGTTACAGTGCATGAATTGCGTGATCGTTTAGTCATGCAAGATGCGCATGAAGCAATACATATCCTCGATCTGGCAACCGGAACCGGTGATCTTGCATTTGAAATTTGCCGGCAAACCGGTGTGACGGTTACAGGTGTTGATCTGGCCCAGGAGATGATTGATGTGGCCCGGAAAAAATTATTGAAGAAGCCGGTTCTGCAGTTGCGTTTGCAGTTTATAACCGGTGATGCAGAAAAACTTTCTTTTCCGGATAATTGTTTCGATGGAGTAACTATTGGTTTCGGGATTCGTAATTTCCCGGGATTAAACCGGTGTTTTGCTGAAATAATGAGGGTATTGAAACCGGGTGCCCCACTGGTGATCATTGAGTTCTCTCAACCGAAGACAGGGATTGTCCGCGCAGTAATGACCGTGTTCAACCGCTTGCTCTTTCCGGTGATCGGACGGTTATTATCTGGCCATCGTACTGCATATAGTTATCTGCCCGTATCAGTTGCATGCTTTCCTTATGGTCAGGTACTGGCTGATAAACTGTCCGATGCGGGATTCTTGAATGTCCGGTTTAAACAACTTTCATTTGGAATCGTTACAGTATACTCGTGTAGCGCAAGAGACTGACGAATGGGTTTTTGTGGATTCGTTTTTTCTTACTACCTTCGTAATCCGTTGAAATATTTATGATTATGCAGCGATTATTTTTTTTCTTCGTCGCATGTGTGCTTCTTCCGGTGCATGCACAGAAACCGCTGTATAATGATCTGGGCAAAGGCCCAAAGGTAATGAACTATCAGGAGGTGGATCTCAGACCGTTGCATTTCGGCTTTTCCCTCGGATTCAATACCATGGATTTTTTAGTCCGCCAATCGGCACAAAATATTTTTTACGATTCCCTTACTGCTGATGTGACTCGTCTGTATCCCGGCTTTAATGTTAATATCATCACCGATGCGCGGCTGCATGATTACTGGTCAATCCGGTTTTTGCCCGGATTGATCTTCGGACAACGCAACCTGACCTATTGGAAAAAAGAGAGCGCTTTTGATTCGGATATGAAACTGGAATCGAACCTGCTTGATTTTCCGCTGCTGATAAAATATAAGGCAAAACGCATCAACAACTACAGACCGTACATGATTGGCGGTGGCAGTCTTCGGCTGGATATGGCAGCTAAAAAGAAATATGACGAGGATGAAGAAGTATATGTGAAATTGAAAAAACTGGATTATTATTATGAGTTCGGCTTTGGAATTGATTTCTACTCTGTGTACTTTAAGTTTTCTACTGAATTTAAAATGTCGGTCGGTTTACGCAATGTATTAACCGATAAACCCGATCCACATCACCCCGAATATGTGAATGCTATTGAACGGCTTAACTCTTCTATATTTCAACTTTCAATGCATTTTGAATAGCTGGTGCCATTTACAGTGGACTTCTGCTTTTGTACAATCGGTATTAGCACATATAATCTACTTGCCCCCACGAGGATTAAAAACCCGGATTAAATGACTGATAGCAGTATTGATGGTTGCATGTATATCTTCGGACAACCGGAAAAAATACACCGGTAGAAAAAACAACACTGTTAATAGAACACTTTGAACGGTTGAGTCAATAAACAGATGTCCTTGAATTATCACCATTTCTGCAATATACCCGGTAATAATAATTGTAATAATTACCCATAAGCAATTCAGTGTGAAGGGGTGTATGCCAAACCACCTGTAAACCAACCATACCCTGAGCATGTGATAAACAAAAAGCGTGAACATGGCAGCTATGGCTGCTCCATTGATGCCCAGCGGTGGTATCAGCAGGTAATTAGTTGTAATGGTCAGGAAAATAAGCAGGATAGAGAAAAGCATATCAAAGCGGTATTTTCGTGAAGTAACCAAAATTGCACCGTTGAGACCGGTTATCATATCAAACAGCTTGCCTATTCCCAGAAAAAGAAATACAAAGCGGCCTTCGCGATAAACCGATGGCATGAATGAAAAGATTGTGTCCATATTGATCCAGAGCAATACAAACAGAAATCCGCCAATGATCAGATTATTGATCGTTACTTTTTTGTAAAGCACCTCTAATCCTTTCATGTCTTTCTTTTTCCAGTGCCATGCGACAATCGGGCTCGATATTTTCATTATTGCCCGATAGGGAACAAGCAGTACTCCGGTGATATAGGTTATAGTAAGATAAATCCCTGTTTTGTCCAATCCGATCATGCCGGCAATCATTAGCGCGTCAACATTGCTGATCAGCACAGAACTGATGTTGCTTAGTATACTGAAAAAACCAAATTGAAAAACAACTTTTTTCAGCCGGTTGAATTTTGTTGAAGCAGTAGGTAGCAAAAATAAGTGTCCTATGATGTATGTGTAAATAATTATGGTTAGGGCACACAAACAAAAACAAGAGACATAAACAACTACAAACCATTCGAAAGAGTACAGTTTAAGAATGTATCCGGTAATGCTGAGCGTGGTGAATAGCCGTATCAGTACATCATATACAAATGTCGAAAAAATTGTTTTTAGCAGTGACCGCAGATAATTATCGAAGATATGATAAACCAGAAACGCCAAGGCCAAAGGAATAACATAGTAGTAATAGTGTATCAGAAGCGATGAGCGAACCGAATAGTAGGCCGCTACCTGGTTGTGAAATAGTATAAACAACAAGGTTACCAGCAGAAAGCCGATCATTGCGATGAGTATGATCCAGAACAGAAATCCATTGTGCCGGTTCCGGTCATTTTTAAAGAAGGGGAAAAACCGGAGGATGATGTTGTTTGTCCCAAGTGCCGCTACCTGAGCATAAATAAGGGCAATACTGATCAGGATATTCGCAAGCCCAACCTCCTCGGTTTTCAGAAAGTTCGGAAATAGCAGCAGTTTGTTTAAATACCCTATGGTTACACCCGTATAGGATAATACGGTCATCCAGAAACTCTCTCTTCTTACAATCCCCATAGTTAAAAATCAATCAAAAATAATAAAATTATCGGTAATCCTTAGGTTGATTCATCCATATTCAGAATATATATACTAAAAATGTTATTTTTGCAGTGATAAAAATATTTTGTATGAAAAAATTTGTTAAGGAATTAATAAAAAGAATTTTACCTGCGAGTCTAATTACCTTATTGCGCAGCATACGAGCTACTATTGTCATTTATATTTGGCGACGACAGTCAAGCCCTGTTCCTCCTCCTAAGTATTTTAAACAACAATTTATTTCTAAACAGCAAAGAATAACGGGTTATGATATTCTGGTTGAAACAGGCACCTATCTTGGAGAGATGATTGAGGCACAGCGAAATTTTTTTTCTATAATCTATTCGATCGAACTATCTGATGATTTATTTCTGAAAGCCAGTGCGAAATTTAAGAAATATGGACATATTAAACTAATCCATGGTGATAGCGGTAAATTAATGAAGGAGGTTATTAAGCAAATCGAACGGCCTTCTGTTTTTTGGCTGGATGGTCATTATAGTGCAGGAATTACTGCTTTAGGAGAAACAGAATGTCCTATTTATGATGAATTAAATTCAATTTTGATTTCGCCTTTCCCACATCTTTTACTCATCGATGATGCACGTTGCTTTAATGGAACCCATGATTATCCAACGATAACAGATTTAAAAAAGTATTTTGAACATTCAGGACGCAAATTCTCTTTTAGTATTGTAGACGATATAATTAGAGTAGCTCTGCAATAATGAATCTTAGCATTACATACAACGCCCCTTTTGTACAGGAGCATTACAACAAAAAGTACTCTAATTATCACATGCTCCCGGGTTTTGACTGGGAGAAGAGAAAAGTAGAAGTGGTTTTTGGTTTTCTTTTTAAACAGGCAGGTATTGTTCCTGGTGAGAAATACTTTATAGACCTCGGTTGCGGAATAGGCACTAAAACGTATATCCTTTCTAAATATTTTCGATATTCAAAAGGGCTTGATTTTTCTCCCCATGCCATTCAGATTGCCCGGTTGCTCAACGATAATCCTGAACTGATGTTCGAAGAAGCTGATATCCGGCAATCATCCTTTGAGATAAGGTATGACGTGGTTACTGCGCTTGGGCTATCTATTCTAAATGTCAGCAGTATTGATACGCTCGTATCCGAGATTACACTGATTACCGATAATTTTATGAAACGGTCGGGTATGTTAATCATTAATTCGTTTACCGATTTCTCAGGTACCGCACCCACCGGCTGGTATTGCCATACACGAAAAGAACTGAAGCAACTGAAACGCGTTCTCAAAGAAAATGGGTTTAAAGCAACCATTATTTTTCCGCACCGGCATGCTTCGTTTTATGTTCATTTAGGCGTTGCCGCTCTTGTTGAATGGATGCGACTGATTATCAGCCGACGCCGTCAGTATTATCTAATTGTCAGACGCAATGCTTAAATTCATCGCACGCTTTATCCAACATGCAGGCATTGACGTAAAAAAACTGTTCAATGTGCTGCGGGGATTGCCTTTTTTTATTCGCGACTATTTTATTATCCGTAGCCAGATCAGATTTTCTGACCGGCAGTTTGAAATTCGGCAGCTTTATCCCATCCTCGACGAACGGTTTATACAGAGCAGCCGGATCGGCTGGAATTATTTTTACCAGGACCTTCATGTGGCACAGCGGATTTTTTTGGCTAATCCGGCCAAACATGTTGATGTGGGCTCGAGGGTAGATGGATTTGTTGCTCACGTGGCTACTTTTCGCCCTATTGAGGTTTATGATATCCGTGCTATGGAGAACCGCATACTCAATGTTACCTTTGTGCAAGCTGATGTCTGCAGCCCCGATTTCCCGTTTACCGGTTATTGTGATTCTATATCATCGCTGCATGTCATTGAACATATCGGGCTTGGCAGGTACGGCGATCCCATAGATATCAACGGACATCTTAAGGCATTGGCAAATATTCATCGGGCACTCAAGCCGGCTGGTATCTTTTATTTCTCTGTGCCCATTGGCCCCCAACGGATCGAGTTTAATGGCCACAGGGTATTCGGACTGCAGTATCTACGCGATTTACTGATATGCGACTACGAAATCCTCTTCTTCTCGTATGTTGACGATACAAACTGTTTTCACCGCCATGTTGAGCTTAATCAAGACCTGATAGCCGCTAATGCCGGTTGTACTTATGGTTGTGGAATTTTTGAACTCAGGAAAA
>CAZRNJ010000115.1:0-8038 GCA_964601385.1 uncultured Bacteroidales bacterium
ATATCCGCATGATGAATCCAGCTAATGTATTGTTTTCCATTTCCGGCAGCGCCGCCGGCAAACATCCGGGTGATTTGCATGAGTGGCGGCAGCAGTCCGCCATTCGTCGAAAGCACAAGTCCGCAACGAACAACAACTTTGCGTGTATGGGGCAACGGGAAATTGTTAAAGGTATCTTCCCATGTTTTGCAAACTCCGGCCAGAAAGGTGTTTCCCTGATGAGCTGTTTCATCGCATGTATGATGTCCCGTATCACCATAATATCCAATGGATGAAAACTGAATGAAAATTTCAGGAGGCACGCTGCATGATGCGCAGCCACGCAGAAGCGCTGTTGTTGGCTCTATGCGCGACGAAAGAATGGCTCTTTTATTTTCTTTGGTATGAATACAATTGATGCTTTTGCCTGTCAGGTTAATTACTGCAAATGCATTTTCAAGACCGGAACACCACGCACCGGATGTTTTTCCATCCCATTGAAGGTGTTGAAATTGTTCATCTGTTCGGGATTTATTCCGCGATAGAATAATGATTATAAATCCTTTTAAATTCAGGTATTTTGCCAAAATACGTCCGATTAGTCCGTTGCCTCCGGCAAGAATGATTTTTTTTCCGTTATTCCGAAATGATTCGTTCATCGTTTTTTCCGTGGCTAATATTGATCCGTACAAAAGCATCGGTAAGAATATTGTCAATTATTTCAGGCCATTCAATGAAACAGAAATGGGTATTAAAAAAATATTCTTCATAACCGATATCATAAAATTCTGTAATATTTTTCATTCTGTAGCAGTCAATGTGATATATTGGTCCTTCTGTTGGTGACGAATATACATTTACAATGGCAAAGGTCGGGCTGGTTACTGTATCGGTTACACCCAACTGCCGGCACAGGGTGCGGATGAATGTTGTTTTGCCGGCACCCATCTCGCCCGATAGGGCAAATTTGCGGTATCCGGAATAGATATCAAGAAATTGCCGGGCTGCCTGGTCAATCTCCATCAGCGTAGGAATAATAATTTTAGCTGCCATACTTAATCAGGTTATGAATGTGGATTCAGGACGACAATGGGAATCATCATCTCATCCAATGATATTCCGCCATGTTGAAAGGTTGATCTGTAATAATTGACAAAGTGGTTGTAATTGTTCGGATAGACAAAATAATCGTTATTCGCGGCAAAGATATAGGTGTGGCTGATGGGCCGCTCAGGCAGGTGGGCTTTGCGCACATCTCTGATTTCAAAAACCTCTTTAGGATTATAATTTAAGCTCTTTCCGGATTTAAACCTGAGGTTTGTTGTTGTTTCCCTGTCGCCAATTACTTTTATTGGATTCTCAACTTTTATCGAGCCATGGTCGGTAGTAATAACCACTTTCACTTTTTCGTTTGCCAGCTTGATAAGCATCTCGCGCAGGTGTGAATGTTTGAACCACGAGAGCGTAAGCGTACGGTAGGCCGATTCGTCGTCGGCCAGTTCTTTGATCATATCCATATTGGTACGGGCATGCGATAACATATCCACAAAGTTGTATACCAACACGGTGAGTTGATTGTGCATCAGATCGTTTATATTTTTAAGTATTTTTTTTTCTGTCTTTCGGTTCAGTATTTTTTCATAATACATTTTGTATGTTTTACCAAACCGGCTGATTTGTTTAGATAAAAATTCATCTTCATTCAGATTTTTACTGCCTTCGTCATCATCGTTAATCCACAATTGCGGATTCATTTTACTCATCTCAAGCGGCATGAGACCCGAGAAAAGCGCATTGCGCGCATATTGTGTAGTGCTGGGCAGGATACTGCAATACAGGTATTCATTTTCAATAGCATAATAGTTTTTAAGGTCTGAATACAGTACACGCCATTGATCGAGACGCAGGTTGTCTATCAGAATAAAGAATACTTTGTGTCCCTGATCAAGCAGGGGAAATACTTTTGTCCGTAAGAGGTTAGGGGAGATTAATGGCTTTTCATTTGTATTGTTGGCATCGAACCACGAAAGGTAATTCTTCTTTATATATTTGGCAAATTCTTTGTTGGCTTCGGCTTTCTGGTAATGAAATACTTCTTCCATTTCTCCTCCGGCGCTGGTTTCAAGTTCAAGTTCCCAGTAAACAAGTTTTTTATATACAGTAACCCAGTCGCTGAACGAAAGTGATTCGCTGATTTGTATTCCGATATGTGAAAATTCACTCTGATAGTGAGAAGTGGTTTTCTCACTTACCAGTCGCTCCTGATCAAGATTTTTTTTAATAGACAGTAATATTTGCTTGGGATTGACCGGTTTGATAAGGTAGTCGGCAATTTTTGAACCAATGGCCTCGTCCATGATATCTTCTTCTTCACTTTTGGTAATCATCACAACCGGAATTTCCGGACGGATATTTTTTATTCTTGATAATGTTTCAAGCCCACTGATTCCGGGCATATTCTCGTCAAGAAAAATAATGTCAGGAAGATGAACTGAAACTTGTTCAATAGCCGACTCGCATTGGTGGCAGTAATTACTGAATAGCCCTTCTCACGAAAAAAAAGTATATGGGGAGTGAGCATATCAATTTCATCGTCAACCCATAATATTGTTGTACTTTTCATGGTTTCGGGGGAATTAATTAGAATGAATATTTTGTTTGGAAAAACAGCATGTATTTTTCGATATTTTTATCGTTTTTTAACAGCATAAAGTTCGATTCGGAGATAAAAAAGATTGAATAACCGGCAGATAAATCCTTCAATGCAATATTGCCTTCTTTGACTGCTTCGCGGTAATAGCCCGAAGCGGCTTTTTTATCGGCAAACTGCCGTACAACTACCATTTGAATATTATCGGTAAGATTTTCGGTGTTCACATTCAAACCTAGGTCATCATAAAATTCGAGGTTGAAGTTGATAAGATTGAAACTGGCCTGGTTGGCTTGTGGTTTCTCTGTTGTAATCAAAACAAAGTAATACCGTTCGGTTTCGTTATAGGTGTATAGCACTTCAGCTTCCTGCTTGATTTCTTCCTGCTTCATGTCTTCATGTTCAGCATCGAGATAAGCCAAAATGTCTTTGGCCTGCGAAGCGGCTTCACTACGGGGATAGGCTGCGATAAATTCTTTGAGTGCAGTCCTGAAATTTCGAACATCCTGTGTTTTCCCGATTGATAACACACGGAGGTATTCAAATTTTTGTATTAATTCGGGTTCTGTGAAACGGGTTAAGCCATAACCGACATTGGCTATTACCTGTTGGTACTGATTGTTTTTGTAAAGGTTGTAAGTTTCTTCATAATACCGGTTCGACTCACTTTGTGTCTGGGTGAGACGATCGAGGTAATTCGGGTCGTTCAGTATTTTGGCATAAATGCTTTCGGGATAACGGGTGAGAATAATATTGCGGTATTTGTCTGCTTTGGATTTATCGCTCATCTGCTCGCTGAGCTTGAACAGTTGGTAATAGGCAAATAGCGTAAAGATATCATCAGGATACCGTTTTGTCAGTTCTTCGAATGTTTTTATGGCCTCATTGTAATCTTTCAGGTCGTCTTTGTAAATCATACCGGCTTCGTACAGCGATGCTTTGATTCGTTCGTGGGATTCGGCCATCATGGTATCATTCAGCGGAATATTTTGAGTATAATATTCGCGGGTGCCCGGGCTAAATTCTTTTTTCTTCTTTTTTTCTTTTAGTTGTGCAGAGTCCTCGGCCAGTTCGTCAAAACCAATATCTAAAACCACTTCTTTGTTTTTCCGTCTCCAGTTGTCTTCCAGTTTGCGTTTCCCCCAGGTAGCGGCAAATTCTTTTTTTCCCAGGTTTACGGTTGCCGGATTATAGAAATACCATTTGCCTGCATTTTTCCCGCCCATTTGGTTATCAGGCATACGGGACTGAAAAAAGGCCATGTCCTGTATCCGTTGCATCTCCTGTAATTGTTCCAATCGCTGCTGTTCCTGATAGTCGGCAATTGCCTTGTCTATTATGGCATTGCGTTGCTGATCGGGCATAAGGGCTAATTTCTGTAAACTGTCCTCTGTAGCAATAGTGTTTAATGCCGTTACCAGCGAAACCATGAGCTTTGTCTTTTGATGAACGGTTTCGTAGTCGGGATATTTTTCGGTGAGGAAGCTTGAAACACTGTCATAGTAACGTCCTGCATAGGGATAATTTTTGCGGTTCAGATAGATTTCGGCAATGGCAATAAACGATGTGGTTTTTTGGATGTCATTATCAACACTTGAGGATGCCGAAAGTTTATAATATTCCAGCGCTTCATCTGTTTTTCCTTCCCGCATGGCAATGTTCGCCAGTGCATAATAGATCTGGTCTTTGTATTCGATGTTCTTGTCATCTTTAAGCATGTCTTTTAACTGCTTTTTGATTTCCTCACTTCGTCCCGAACTGGCCATATATGTAGCAGCGCGGTTAATTACCGCATTAAAGGCCATTACGTATTCCGGATTCATCTTAATTACTTTGCGATAGGCCTCCGATGCACGCGTATATTCACCCATCTGTTGATAAATCTGGCCGAGGATGAAGGTGTAACGGATGCGCCATACTTTCTTCTTTTCCTTTTTTATTGCTGTGGACAAGAATTTTTCGGCATTCAGATAATCTTTCTGTTTCAGATAATAATCGGCCTGTGTTGTGTAGTAATCAATATCAATATATTTCGAATATTTTTTTTGTGAGGATAATTTATTCAGGATTTCCAGCGCCTCTTTAAAATCATTTCTTTCGTTGTATGTACGCGCCAGCCAGATGTAGGCAGGGTATTGAATTTTCGGATCGTTTTTAAATTCATCCAGAACATGCCGGAAGGCATCCTTAGATAAGTCATAATCGTGTTTGTAAAAGTGCGCCTTGCCGATTAGCATATAGGCATCGTCAATCCATTTGTTAAACTCGTTTTTCTCGTAAAGTTCTTTTTGTTTTGGTGTAAGCGATTTCTTATTTTTAAGCCCTTTGGGTTTAACACGGATTGAATGCAGTTTAACACATTTGGTTCCTTTGGTTATGGCGCGGTCCATCTGGGATGTTACTGTTTTGGCAATATCTTCATCACCATAAACAAAGACAGGTAATATATGAGTAAAATCATCCTTGAATGACTCGTTAACCTTCAGCACACCTGCTTTAAAACTCTCCCTGCCATTAAAATAAACATTGTAATGAGCGGTAAGGTTATGAAAATTGCGGGTGACAAAAGTGTTTTTTTTTGTCGAACATGATACAATAATAATGACCAGGAACAGGTATGCAATACTATGCCGGTTCAATGCAAAGGTGATTAATGCAGGTAAATACTCAGTCCACGGAAATGACTTCCTTGACTTCGGGTATTTGTTTTTTCAGTGCTTGTTCAACACCCGATTTTAATGTCATGAGCCGGTAAGGGCAACTACCGCATGCACCCGTTAACTGCACTTTAACAGTACCCTCGTCTGTGATTTCGCGCAATTCGATATCACCGCCATCGGCCTGAAGATAGGGCTTCAATTGTTCGATAACATTATTTACTTTTTCGGCAAATGTTTTTCTTTCTTGTTCGTTCATTGTTTTTGTTTTTAATAATTAACGTCTGAAATGGTAAAATAGTATGATTACTTACGTTGCAAAAATAGGAAAAATGGGCAGCATTTAACAGAAATGAGCAGTAATGACTTTCATTACAGATGAATACGAGGGTCCCAAAAATGTTTTTTCAGGTTTAATATTTTGTCGTCTTTAATTATTATTCCTTCATTTTCAAGTAGTTGAGCCATTACATCCTGACAGCCGAAATGATGTTTTCCGGTGAGAACTCCATTTCTGTTTACCACCCGGTGCGCCGGCACGTAATCGCTTGCAAAATGGCTGTAGTTCATTGCCCAACCAACCATACGTGCCGACTGTGCCGTACCCAGATAGGCGGCAATAGCGCCATAGCTGGTTACCCGGCCGGCAGGGATGCGTCGCACCACCTCATAGACGGACTGAAAAAAGTTCTTCCCGTCCGGACGGCTCAATGAACCGGTTTTTAGGCAACCTGAAACAGATGTACCTGATGGTTTTCCCCTGGCGGAGGTATTCTTTTTCATAAAAGGTTTGTATAGATATCAGCTCCTGTGCTACATTGGGACAGGAGTAGAGGTTATCGGTTGAAAAAACAAGCTCAAGGTGATTGTACTGAATCAAATCTAGCGTGTACTCATATAGCAGCCGGTTATCAGTTTTTAGATGAATGGCGGCATTGTCGGTAGTAAATGCACGGTAGCGGTTGAGGAAGCCGGGAGACAGGAGTCGTTTTTTTATCCTGCTCCGTTTTTCCTGCGGGTCAGGGAAAGTCAGCCAGATTTCGTTCACCTCGTCAGCCGCAAAAAAGGAGTTAATAAATTCGATGCGCGTGCGGAGAAATCCGACATTGGTAAGATTATTTATTTGTTGCTGTTTTGCTCCGTACCAGAGCCGGGCGCCTTTAATGTCGGCGCCAATAAAGAGTTTGTCGGGATTGGAACGTGCAAGTCCAATGGTGTATTCGCCTTTACCGCAACCCAATTCAAGAATCAGCGGTGCCTTCCGGTGAAAGAAATTATTTGCCCAATTGCCTTTTAGTGGATGATCGGTGAGCATGGATTCATAACATGGCTGTTGTATCAGGCATGCAAAATTTTCGTTTTCTGCAAAGCGCTCGAGTTTATTTTTGCCCACTTTTCAGTTTTTTGAATAAACAGTTTTTTCGATGCGCAAACCGGCATCGGCTACACCCGGGAGATCATCAATACGCATGGCTTGCTGTATTTCGAAACGATATATGCCTGATTTCGGAAACAATACATTACGTTTAAGCAGTAACTGATTTGTGTGTATGTCGCCTAATCCTTTGCCCAACCATTTTCCATGGGTATCGGCAATAAAAAAATTTGCCGTATCGGTTATATGGTTTCCTGCCGGTCCTTTAATAGTGGTAAAGAAAATAATGTTCATAAAAGGATAAGCGCTGGTATGTCTTAAAATAATCAGGATGTTATGTGGATGAACTGTATCGCTGATTTCAACGTCGAATCCTGCAATACTGTTTTTATTCCATTTTTGTTGATCAAAGGTTATATTTGTATGATATACCAGTGCATGATCACATGAAGCGGATAAAATAATAACCAACAGGCCGGTAAGGATAATTTTCATGATTTATTTTTTTCTGCGGCGTTTTTTTTGCTTATCGAAACGGGTTACACTTTCTTTACCGGCTGAATTTTGATAATCAAGAACTACTTCGCGTACTGGTTTTTGATCGGGTTTAAGCGTAGCGGGTTTTTTTCCTTCGCTGTTCATCCGGTAAAGTTCAGTCACCTGATCAACGCTTAACGGAATCATGTTTGCCATGCTGTTTTTATCGAACGAGTACCACATTGTACGTTTCAGGATATCTGTTTTTTTATGAAAAGCCAAACCATCAAGTGTTTCAATGGGCTTGCTGGTATCGGGAAATTTTTTAATCAGATCATAATAATGCTGCACCTCGTAGTTTAAACAGCATTTTAATTTGCTGCACTGGCCGGCGAGTTTTTGCGGATTCATGCTAAGGTCTTGATAACGGGCAGCGCCGGTGGATACCGAAACAAATCCGGTAAGCCAAGTGGTGCAGCATATCTCGCGTCCGCAGGGGCCAACACCGCCGATGCGTCCTGCTTCCTGGCGCGCGCCAATCTGTCGCATCTCAATGCGAATCTTGAACTGCTCGGCCATTATTTTAATCAGTTCCCGGAAGTCAACCCGCTCATCGGCGATATAATAAAATATGGCCTTCGTTTTATCGCCCTGAAATTCCACATCGCCTAATTTCATCTGCAAACCCAACTGCTCGATAATTTCCCGCGTTCGTACCAGCAATTCTTTTTCACGGCTTATGGCCTCATGCCATTTTATGATGTCGGACTCATTGGCTTTCCGGTATATTTTTTTATACTCCTCGGTATGGTTCTTCGGATGATATTTTTTTATCTGTTCCAGCACCAGTGGCCCGGTGAGCGTTATAATTCCAATGTCGTGTCCCGGGCTGGCTTCAAC
>CAZRNJ010000116.1:0-7919 GCA_964601385.1 uncultured Bacteroidales bacterium
GTATTAGTGTGGCCGATATCAATCAGGATACTGGCATCAATCAGCGAGTCGGCGCCCCAGGTAAAAAACTCATACTTATGAAACCCTACACGGTTACCGCATGTCAGGTCACATCGAACATCGCCTTGCTTCCGGGAAAGCACTACAGAATAGTATCCGGGAAATGCAGTTTCATTGGTTCGTTTCAGTGAAACAGCGTCGGTCCGTGTCAGCGAACCAACCTGGGGAATCACAAGAATATTACCATATCGTGCGCCACCGCCCGTACCGCTGAGATGGGTATGGCTAAATCCCAACACCGGTTTATCAAAACTATATCCTGAAGTAGGTTGCGGAGAAACAACATCGGGCCCAAGCTTTATCATACCAAAGGGCAACTGCGCGCCGGGAAAAACATTCCCAAATTCACTGCCGAGAAAATTATTTACCCGCGCTGTATACTGCCCATAATTATTAACAGAAAAGGAAACACAAATAAAAAAAATAAGATTCTTCATAATCCGATTAGTTATTCATTTTAATTTATTCTGCTGACTTAATTGAATTGACGGTAATGTATCTAAACAGCCGGATAAATCGTTCACGGGACACTCTTGTATTACTTTTCCAGGATAATTTATACAAATCGCCGGGAACAACATTAAAATAATTATCAGAGAATCTGCCCTCAACCGAATCTGTAAATAAATAAACACTCCGGATGAACGTACGGGATTTTAAAGCAATAGCGATTTGTTCCTTTTCTTCAGTAACAACAACTTCCATCAGTGGCTTAAGCAGTTTCTGTTCTTTTGCTTTAACGAAAAATAATTGATTTTGTGACAACTGTTTTTCATTTGAAATAATCTTGCAATCAAGGAAACAGGATGCCGGATCAAGGGATTTCAGAATACTGTCGGTACGCACCGAATGGTATATTTTCGAGCTCAGCGGATCAATATCAACAGGGAACCATACATTCTTCAATTCACGTCCCTTAAAATCCATGAGACGCAGAGACACTTCAGCTTCGGTGGTATCCCTTTTATCAGAAATAATATAAATATTAACCGTATTATTTTCAATGACCGGTGAAATAAGTAAAGGAGCATAAAAATGCCTTGCAGCATATTGCAATGCTTTCCATCGGCCGGCATAATCAATAGCCGACCAGGAAATCACCGGCCAGCAGTCGTTCAGTTGCCAAAACAGCGCACCCATACAATGCGGCCGTATCCGGCGGTAATGTTCAACTCCACATTTTACTGCATCGGCATGCACCAGTTGACTAATATAGGCATAATCAAAAAAACCGGCCGGAACCGGATAATAATAATCCATATACTGAAGAATCTTCTGATTACCCCAGGGTTGTTTATTATGCAGATTCAGGACTTCGGAAATCATCTTCTGGCCGGCGCTTTGGGCACTAAACCCGGTAACGCGGTCAGAATCGTGAGTAAACTCCATTAATGTGAGACGATCGGGAAACGACTGGTGCCCAAACTCACTAACAAACCGCGGCTTGCTGTTCAAATATTTCTCATAGGGCGGTGGCCCGAAATGAACACTCCAGTCATGCATATCGCCATAAGCGGGATGATTGGGCAGAATAGTATCGCTGTCCGAAGATGGGGAACTACGCCAGTAAGCGCGTGAAGGATCGTGCTCGGCCACAAGAGCCGGAAGCATCTGAAAAGTAATTTTGCGATAATCGTCCCATACCCGTTGGTCAAACTTTTTATCCCATCCCCTTTTCCACATCCATTCACCTTCATTATCACCACACCAAACGACAATACATGGATGATTACGGAGGCGGCGGATATTATACACTGCCTCGCTGCGTACATTCTGCATAAATGCCGTATCGGCGAAATACATCTCGTTACCAAACATAAAATCCTGCCACACCATGATACCCATTTCGTCACAGAGATCATAAAAAACATCATTCTCATAAATACCGCCGCCCCAGGTACGCAGCATATTCATATTACATGATACAACATCACCAAGCATGCGGACATAGCGTTGCCGGGTTACTCTGTCGAGCATAACATCAAGCGGTATTATATTTGCCCCTTTAGCAAAAACCGGAACACCATTAATACGGAATAAGAAACTTCTCCCCGCGCTGTCCGTATCCTGCACAAGCTCTACCTGCCGTATGCCATAGCGAAGTTCGGAGTGATCAATACGGTTCCGGCCTTTGAGTAGTTCGAGATCAATTGTATAGAGAAAAGGTTCGCCATAGCCATTGGGATACCAACGTTTCGGATTCTCAATAGTAACCGGTATACTGATATGATTAACGTCTTTGCGTAAACGAATTTTTTTTATTGAAAAATCAACATTCCGGTTAGGCCCTGCCCTGACCATCCCCAAAACATTAGATCCATAGCGGGCATTCACCTGTGCATGAACGGTAAGATACGCTTTTCGCGCGGATAACGAATCGGTAGTGATTTGTATATTTTCGATGAAAGCCAAATCAGAGCCCTGAATAACAACAGGTCTCCATATTCCGGAAGTAACCAGCCGGGGACCCCAGTCCCATCCATAATGATAAGGCGCCTTACGGGTTAACGGACAAGTCGCCTTTTTATCATTAACAGAAGGCAGTGCATAGGGCAGTCGGGCAAGACGAGGCAACATTTTAGTAACCGGTGATTCAAAAATTACAGTTAAACCATTACTATCCCTCTTCACGATATCTTTCACATTAACCTGATGGGCAACAAACATATTTTCAGTAACCAAAATAGTATCGCCATTCAGAATCACCGTTGCATAAGTATCCAATCCTTCAAATATCAAACGGATCACCGGCATCCTGAAAATATTTTCAGGAATATCAAACGAGGTGCGATATATCCAGTTCTTCTCTTCAATCCACTGTACAGCAAGTTCATTATTACGAAAATAAGGGTCGGGTATCAGCCCGTGATTGAGCAAATCGGAATGAATATTACCGGGGACCTGTGCAGTATACCAATGCATACTATCGGCAGATGCAAATTGCCAGGATCCGGTTAGTTGGAATCTCTGACAACAATTCGGATTATGGCAGCCCGGTAAAAAAACAATGGTAGTAAAGAGCAAGAAAATAATATTGCGCATTTTATTTTATTATCCGTTTAAACAACAATGACGATTTTAATGCTTCATCCACAGGTGCCGATTTTATAGCACTGGTAAGTTTACGGTGCCATCCAATATCACGCCACATACCGGTAAATTGCGGTCCGCAAAAATTACTGGTCGAGATCATCAACCATCGTCCGGTTTTGCAAGCTTCGTAAACACCCAAGCTGCATAACTCTTTTACCCAGTCCCACGAGAGCAATGGCCAATCTTTATAGTCAACCACACCCCAGCATTCGGTGGTACCAAGAGGTAATCCCGACTTCAGCGACCATTCGGCTGCATTTGTAATCTGACGTTTTAAACCATAGTGCCAGTAATCACGTTTCTCGATATATAATTTTTCGGCATACAACTGCATATTTTTATAGCCCTCGTCCGAAAATTTATCATACCGGTAACCAATCGTTTTATAAAACTCACCCTTGTACGACGAAGTCATCCATATATGAAGTTCCAGTAAATCAAACATCGAGAGGTCGGCACGGTTCCAGTCATTTACCGACACCTCGCCTGTAAATGAAAAAGTATAAGGTATATCAGGATATTTACTGCGCAGAACTGAGATTGCCTGTTCCATCCATGTTCGTGATTTTTGTGTATCCCAGCCGCCCCAGGTTGCCTGAGGAGGGTCATTAACAAAGAAGGGGCACCATTGAGGTCCCGTCCACTCATTACACAGATCAACATAAACAATTGTATCAAGCAAGCCATCTGCATGCATAGAATCAAGCACCTTAAGCCAGGCCGTGCCAAGTTTTGCCGGAGTATCGAGCTGCATGCGCACATCATCGGTGTCCTGACGAAACCATGACGACAGACCAATTTTAATGTTTCGTTGCGCGCATTTGGCAATAAACTGGTTAAGAGCAGGAAACACTTTAATTTTAACCGGACCCGGGCTGCCCCACTCCTGGGCATTCCATAAGGGTTCAAGCATATATTCTTTTTCGGGATTCGTAAAGAACAAATGCGGGAATGCATCAATACGGATAGCATTATATCCGCGCTCTGCCAATTCGTCAAGAGCCAAATCCCAGTTTTCATATCCTGCACCGGGCCATTGCCGTTCAATCCATGAGAATTCCCACATCGTGATTGCGATTGGTGATCCGACAGGCACCGGCCATGAAAAACCTGCTACGGGCAGCGTTGCTGCAATACCTGCTGTTGCTGTCAAAAAATCTCTTCGTTTCATAAGCAATCCTATTTATGTGAATTTTATTGATTCATCCGTTACATTTTCAGAAAAAAACGATTGAATTTATGTACAGTTACCTTCAGCGATTCATTGCCTGCAGGCGGTATGGAACAAGCAGCACAAGATATGATGAAAAACAATACTTCGTACCGGGCGGCATAGTATTTAATCAACATCATTTGCATGATTGTCTATTAAGCAGATTTAATTATCTTCACAAGATACAAAAAAAATATAATGAAAAAAAAAGAGAGAGATATTATCCGGAAAACAGTGGTAAAGATAAAAAAAATATTAAGTTTCTGTGATCCCGGCCACGACTGGAGCCACACAGAAAGGGTATGGAAACAGACCATCCGTCTGGCTGCGAAAGAAGGTGCCGATCAGTTTATCTCTCAGATGGCTGCGCTGTTACACGATATAGATGATAAAAAGTTTTTCAAAGAACAAAACAATGCAGACGCCATTTTAAAATCCCTGAAGGTTGCTGATGCTGATTCAAAACGAATTCTGCATATCACTTTAAATCAGTCATTCAGTAAAAAATACAGCAATGCGCAATCAGAAACGATTGAATTTAAAGTAGTGCAGGATGCCGACCGGCTTGATGCCATAGGTGCAATTGGAATAGCCAGGGCATTCAGTTATGGCGGTTATATGCGGCGCATAATGTATGATCCTGCGCAAAAAAGATCACACAAAAAAAGAACACAAAATAAAGAACAGTCAACCATCAATCATTTTTACGATAAACTATTGCTGCTGAAAGACAAAATGAACACTCAACATGCTAAAAAGATAGCAGAAAAACGTCACAAATTTATGATACATTTTCTAAAACAGTTTTACGAAGAATGGGGCTAATTGGCGACAATCTTAAGGTTTGATTCTTTAACAACCGTTAAAGACATTTTAGGATCCGAAGGAACAGTATTTACAATTTCGACTTTCCCGTTATTAATGCGGCGTCCCCAGAAAACCGAGAAACCGGTTTCGCGCGGCACACGGTATACCGGCTTATGTACACGGTCGCTTCCGTTTTCAATCCGCACAGGATGCTTCCATATTGCAGGTATTGTATCGTCTGGCCATACCACCTGCAGATTACTGATAAGAAGATTATTGATATTACTTGCCACGCAAGCCGAGGGAGCCAGCCGTTGCTTCATATCCATTGCGGCAAACTGATTGCTGGTGGCATTAACCCCAAATACAGAAGGATCTTCGATATAAGGATAGACGATACGGATATCACGCAAAGTGATATTCTCAAGGGGATAGCCGGGAATAGCTGTTAGCATAATCCGCCCCTGAGTAACCGCTGTGAGATTACTGATGGTAACATTGCGCACACGTCCCGGAGGAAATCCGCGCCCGTCATTCCAAACGCTGATCTGTACAGGCCGGTTAAGCACCAGCGGGGCATTCGTATTACAAACAATATTGCTGATATTGATATTCTCAAGAGTACCGCCAAAATTGCCATAGATACCAATCGCCCGTGACGATTCTTTGATCACCGAATTACTGAAGGTCACAAAACGGATATCACGGTATGTTTCCCCCATTTTAAACGCTACGCATGTTGTCTTCATGACACAATTCGTAACACAGATATTTTCTGTTTCAGCGCTCTCCGGGAATGTTTTAAGACATATCGCATCATCACAGGTTTCGATATAACTGTCGCTGATCATTACATCCTTGCAGCCCGAAAGGTCAATACCATCGTTATTGGGGCCATACAGGTTATTGATCAGCCGGATGCGACTGATAAAAACTTTTTCGCAATTGTAAAGATGTACAGTCCATTCCGGACTATTGGTAAACAATACATCGGTAATGCGTATGTTATTGCATCCGACAAATTCGATCATATTACTTACCCTGCCCTTTAACGGTTTAATCCAACGCGGCAAGGTATCGAAGGGTTCCCAAAACGAAGTTCCATTGCCATTGATTGTGCCATCGCCTGTAATGGCAATATTACTTGCATTCCGGGCATAAACAAGATACCTACGCATGGTATCGGGATATAATTTAACCGAATGTCTGAATGTCTTATACTCCCTGCCATCGGATGAGCCATATAAAACAGCGCCATGCAGCAGTTGCAGGGTAACATTGCTTTTCATCTCAATAGTGCCGGTAATAAAAATCCCTTTGGGAATAACCACTATTCCTCCGCCGGAAAAAGACGCCATATCAATTGCCCGCTGAATGGCTGCCGTATTTATCTTAATACTGTCGCCTCTGGCTCCAAAATCAGTTATATTAAATAAATGGGACGGCCGGCATGAAAAAAAAATTAAAACAATTACGGAGAAAAATACATGACGGAACCCTGACAGCATATCGTTATAAATTGAAGAGTCGTTTGATATGACGTGCATAAAGATTTTCAGTAACCTGTTGCCCCACAATATCAGCACTCCGTTCAATTTCGTTGATATAAACATTTGCGTATTCGGCAGCTACCTTGTATCCGACATGTATCAATTGTCTGAAGTCAGGATTATAGTCGGGATGACCGGGTATATGACGTAACGAATTGGCAAAACGTGATCCGTTCCACCGGGCAATCTCCTGAGGGGTTGGTAAGGCCTGCTTCCGTATCTCAATAACGGTGGCATATGGTTTACACAACTCATCAGCACGTTCGAGCGCCTTGCAGTAAATATTTTTAGCCAGTTCAAGAGCCGATCCGCCGGCCAGAGCAAGACCGGTCATTTCTTCAAGCCATGTAGTACCTGCCGTTTTAACATGAATACCTTTTTTATACTTCTTTATCAGTTTTCCCATAAGCGGATAGATGCTAAACTTATCACTACCACTATGTACGCTTAATTTAAGATTTTCAGGTAATCCAAATTCTTTCACAACATAATCAATTACCAAAATATCTTCCTCAAACTCCTTGGCAAACTGCCGGGTATTTCCTATATAATCAACACCTTTATTAAACCGTCCGGTAAATTTAGGGGCAATCGTCTGGGCAGGAACTTTCTCACGCGCCAAAGAGGACAGAATAAAAAATAACTCGACCGGTGATTGCGGCTCATCAACCTCATCCATCGAAACCTCGGTAATAAAATTGCCGGCTCCTTTTTTACTTTCGATATGACGGTAAATGCGAGCGGCCTCCTTAATCGAGAAAACAAACTTGTCGGCAATCAGTTTCAGGTCTTTCTCGGAGATAATAAATGCATGTGAAATGCCCGGAATATTGAATTTACCGATATATTTTTTATTAATATCAAGAAACTCCCTGATATCTTCTTCAGATGCCTTTTTCCCAATAAAGTCAGCAACATCAAGCGTAAAAAAATCACAGTATTCAAGAAACCAATCTACATTTTTCATATTGATATGGTCGGCATCAACAAAATACTGTCCTTTAAAATCCATGGCTTTCACTGCCGCATCGGCCTCCTGGCGTGTTTCAAAGGGCTCGGAGTGGATTGTTGTATGTTCACGGTTCGATTTATTCCATACAGGCACAATCTCAACACCCTGTTCTGCAGCCATCATAATGGCTTTCAACTGTGCTTTACCCTGGCGCGCAAACCGATCGCCAATACCAAATGAATAC
>CAZRNJ010000117.1:0-7855 GCA_964601385.1 uncultured Bacteroidales bacterium
ATTAATTATTTTTACCATTATGCATCTAACAGAAAAGTTGCCGGTTGCAGAATATTTCTGTTCACTTCAGGGTGAAGGTTCATTTAGCGGGTTGCCGGCCTGGTTTATCCGTTTGGCCGGATGCAATATTCGCTGTCAATGGTGTGATTCAAAAGAAACCTGGATCGAAAATGAGCGGCAACGCACTGATATTCGTCAATTGATCCGTTCCATTGCAGGTCATCCTGTTTCTACAATGGTTATTACCGGCGGCGAACCCTTATGTCATAATCTTTCGGCATTGTGTACGATATTGAAAGAAAACGGATTCAGACGCCATCTCGAAACATCAGGCGCTGAGCCATTGAGTGGTGAATGGGACTGGATATGCCTGTCGCCCAAAAAACATAAACCTCCGTTAAAAGAAATGTATCAACATGCCAATGAGCTGAAAGTGATTATTTCGGGCACTGACGACTTCCTGTGGGCATTGAGCTGTGCTGAGTTGTGCGCCCGGGATTGTCAGCTCTTTGTGCAGCCCGAATGGAATAACCGGTTGGCGATTATCCCCTTGATAATTCCTTTTCTGCAGCAGAATCCGACATGGCGTCTGTCTTTGCAAATGCATAAACTTATTGATATCCCCTGATTTGTGCTGTATTCTTTTTGTATTAATAAAATAATTTGTTTCTTTAGGAGTTAATTAATGTAATCATGATGCGTCAGTTTATTTTTATTGTTTGTTTTTTTATTTTCGCTGCTGCCGGCCATGCCCAGTTTACCAGTACTTCGAAAAAGGCAGTGTCGCGTTTGCAAAGCGCGCAGGCCGCTTACAGGGCAAAAAAATACAAGGATGCCATCACTCAGGCGCAGGAGGCACTTAAAGCCGATGCGGCGTTTGTTGAACCATATCTTTTGATGGCTGCTGTATATGCCGAAACCGGTAATATCGAACGCGCAGTAGATATGTATAAGCAAGGGTTTCTTGTTAATGCGGATTTTTTTCCGAATGCTTTTTTTGATTGCGCTATGTACGAGATGCGGCTGGGCCGCTATGCCGAGGCGCGCGATCATTTCAATCAACTGATTGCATCGGCTAAAGGGAGCGAAAAACTTAAACAACAGGCAGCGATGCGTTTGCCATGGTGCGATTTTGCTGCTTATGCCATTGCTCATCCTGTGCCTTATACGCTTATTAGTTTGGGTGATAGCGTTAATTCCAGGTTTCCTGATTACTGGCCTTCATTGTCTGCCGATAAAAATACATTTATTATTACGCGCCGTTTACCGGTTGATTCGTATACCCCTTATGGGTCGTCAAATTTTCAGGAAGATTTTTATATTTCTTCGCTTAAGCCCGATAAAACATGGACCAGTGCCCGGTCTGCCGGTTTTCCGCTCAATACGCCCGATAATGAGGGCGCGCCAACTATTACTGCCGATGGTAAAAAACTGTACTTCACCGGCTGTAACCGTAACGATGGGAAGGGGATGTGTGATATTTATCTTTCGGTTAAAGCCGAGGCCGGATGGTCGAAACCACGCAATATAGGCGCTCCCGTGAATACAGCGCACAGCGAAAAACAACCCTCGGCATCGGCTGATGGCAATATGTTGTTTTTTTCGAGCAACAGGCCGGGAACTTATGGCGGACTTGATCTCTGGGTTACGCGCAAAGATGCTATGGGCAAATGGACTGAGCCGAAAAATCTCGGCCCTGTGATTAATACAACAGGAGATGATTGCGCCCCGTTTTTTCACCCCGACGGAAAGACCCTATACTTTTCTTCTGAAGGACATATCGGCATGGGAGCATTTGATCTGTTTGTAACACGAATGGACTCTTCAGGTAAATGGGAAAAGCCCGAAAACCTCGGATACCCGATCAATACCGCTGAACATGAAGAAGGAATTTTTATTGACTGCGAAGGCAAGCGTGCATACATCGCTGTTACGAATCTAAAAGAGAAGGATGTAGATATTTTTTCGTTCGACCTGTACGATAAAATCAGGCCTGTGGCTGTTTCGTATATGAAAGGACGCGTGTATGATGCCATGACGATGGAACCGTTGCAGGCCATGTTTGAACTAACCGATTTGAAAGAGGTTAAAACAGTATTTGCATCGGTTGCCGACACTAAGGGTGAGTTTCTGGTAACGATTCCCGCCGAACGGGATTATGGGTTAAGTGTAGAGATGAGGGGTTATCTCTTTTTTTCCGAAAACTTTACAATGTCGGGTAAGGCAACTGCTGATGAGCCCTTTCTTAAGGATGTGCCATTGCATAAAATACAGCCCGGACAGAAGATCATTCTGAAAAATATCTTTTTTGCTACCGACTCATTTAGTCTGAAGGCCGAATCAAAAGCCGAGTTGCAGAAAATCGTTGGATTGCTGAATGATAATCCTACGATCAGCGCTGAAATATCAGGACATACCGATAATGCCGGCAGCGATGAATATAACTTGCGCCTATCTGAGAACCGGGCGCGTTCGGTAGTTGAATACCTTGTGTCGGCAGGAATTGTCAGTACCCGGCTGATTGCAAAAGGTTATGGTGAACTGCAACCCATTGCGCCTAATGAGACACCCGAAGGACGGGCTCAAAACCGGCGTACTGAACTAAAAATCATCAACCGGTAGCAATTGACTAATATTTTTAACTTTGTCCACCTAATAAAATTAAAATATGGGAATTTTAACACAAGCCGCAGGGCTTATTGCAAGTTTGTCATTACTGATTATGGCTCATGAACTGGGGCATTTCCTTTTTGCACGGATATTTAAAACCAGAGTCGAAAAATTTTATCTTTTTTTTAATCCCTGGTTCACGATTTTTAAATTTCGTAAAGGCGAAACAGAGTATGGTATGGGATGGCTGCCTTTAGGTGGTTATGTGAAAATAGCAGGGATGATTGATGAGTCAATGGATACCGCTCAGTTAAACGAACCGCCAAAACCGTATGAATTCCGGTCGAAGCCGGCATGGCAGCGTTTGCTGATAATGACAGGCGGGGTGGTGGTGAATTTTCTGAGCGCCCTGCTGATCTATATCCTCCTGATGTTTTTTATGGGTAAAGAATACATTCCTGCATCAAACCTAAAGTATGGCGTAATATGGGATTCGCTTGCTCTGCAGCAGGGATTGCAGAATGGCGATAAAGTAGTGAAAATAGGGGATGTGGTGATTGAGGATTATACAGAAATCAGCCGGGTGATGGTTAATGATAATCCGCGCACGATCACGGTGATCAGGGATTCTGCTGAGCTGATTGTTACGTTGCCTGAAAATTTCATGGCTCAGGTGATTGATCAGCGCGCTTTGCCTCTGGCTTTTCCGGCTGTACCATTTATTATTGACAGTGTGATTGCCGGTATGCCTGCACAGGAGGCAGGATTATTGAAGGATGATGTTATTGTTTCGGTTAATGGCGTTGAAACACCATGGTACACTGATGTGATAAAAGCCATACAGGCCGCAAAAGGCCAGAATATTAAAGTTGTGGCCAATCGGGCCAAATGCTCCGATACGTTGTTTGTAAGCGTAACGAATGAGGGAAGGATTGGAATTGTAGCGCGACCGGCCGAAAAAATTCTTTCAACAAAAATCATACATTATGGGTTTCTTGCTTCGATTCCGGCCGGCATCAATCATGGACTGATTACTCTTCGTGATTACGTTCGCCAGTTAAAATGGGTGTTTACCAGAGAAGGAGCAAAGAATGTAGGTGGTTTTGGCGCAATCGGGAGTATGTTCCCGAAAGTGTGGGACTGGGGCATGTTTTGGGAACGGACGGCTTTTTTGTCTATCATTCTTGCGTTTATGAATATCCTGCCTATTCCTGCTTTGGATGGCGGCCATGTGTTGTTTGTATTGTTTGAGATGGTAACCGGCCGAAAACCTAATGATAAGTTTCTTGAATATGCGCAAATTGCAGGTATGATCCTTCTGTTTTCGTTGTTGCTGTTTGCTAATGGCAATGATATTTTACGGTTATTTACACGTTAGTATTCAGGAATTATTACCTTTGTTTAATTAAATCTGAAAAAAAATGGGAAAACTTGGCATTACTGAAATACTGCTTATTCTCTTTGTGGTATTATTGCTTTTTGGAGGGCGTAAAATTCCTGAATTAATGAAAGGTCTTGGCCAGGGAATACGTGAATTTAAAAAGGCATCCAAAGGAGAAACCGATGCACAGCCATCGGGTGATGTAAAAAAAACAGAATAATTAATTATTGGCTGCCGGCTTGTATTCATGCCCGCAAATATAGCTCTGGATTACTGCGGGATAATGTAAGTATTCAAGTTGGTGAATTTTTTTTGCAATGGTTTCGGGGGTATCGCTGTTATCTATGGCACAGCGCGCCTGAAACAGAATCTGTCCTTTATCATATTCTTCATTAACCAGGTGTATTGTTATACCGCTTTCTTTCTCTTTATTCAGCCAGACCTGTTCATGCACCTTCATGCCATACATTCCTTTACCGCCGTATTTGGGCAACAGGGCAGGGTGTATATTGATAATCTTGCAGGGGAATTGTTTAATTAAAATGTCAGGGATAAGCCATAAAAAACCGGCCAGAATCACATATTCGACAGAGTATTCAGTTAGTATTTTATTGACATCACCCGACAGGAATTGTTCACGGCTGAAAACCACCGACGGCAATCCGATTTTTTTTGCGCGTTCCAAGACATATGCATCAGGGCGGTTACACAAAATAAGCACGGGCCGGATTGTTTGGCTTTGGTTAAAAAAGTGGAAAATGTTTTCAGCATTCGATCCTGAACCGGAGGCAAAAATTGCGATATTCTTCATTTGAAAATAATTTCAATAATTATTGCTGCAATTTAAAGAAAACATGTAAACTTGCTCATAAAATGGCCGGAAAGGAATAAATAATAATTAATAAAACATGTATAAAATGTTACTAATCAATAAGATTGAGTAATAAAAGTGAACGGTTAATGATTTTTTTTTGAATATTGAAAAATTTCCTATTTCTTTGCACCATTAAATTAGTAACATTTAATAACTAAACTTTACAATTATGGCAGAAATTGCATCAAGAGTTAAAGCGATTATTGTTGATAAACTGGGCGTAGATGAAACTGAAGTTACCCCCGAAGCAAGTTTTACCAATGATCTGGGAGCGGATTCACTCGATACGGTAGAATTGATTATGGAGTTTGAAAAGGAATTTGGCATCAGTATTCCCGATGATCAGGCCGAAACCATCAAGACCGTTGGGGAAGCCATTAAATATGTTGAAGATAATTCAAAGTAATATTTGTTGAATATAAAATTGTTGCAGGCAATCCGTATTGCGGACTGCCTGCTTCTGTTTATTAACACACGAACTTAACCCGAAGCATGAAACGTGCTGTAATAACAGGCATTGGCGCCATAACACCGATAGGTAAAACAGCGGCTGAATTATGGGAAGGATTGAAGAATGGCGTGAGTGGCGCAAACATGATCACGCGGTTTGATGCTGCCAAATTTAAAACGCGTTTTGCCTGCGAGGTAAAAAATTACGATCCGAATAATTATTTCGATAAAAAGGAGCATAAACGGCTTGATATGTATGCTCAGTTTGGTCTGATTGCTGCTGATGAGGCCGTTAAAGATGCGGGTATCAGCAGTACAAATACTAATTATGAGCGTGTTGGCGTGATTTTTGGCTCCGGTATCGGTGGATTACAAACCTTCGAACAGGAAGTGAGTGACTATGCCCGCGGAGATGGAACTCCCCGGTTTAATCCTTTCTTTATTCCAAAAATGATTTCGGATATCGCCGCCGGTCATATCTCTATGCGATATGGATTCAGAGGACCAAATTATGGCGTTGTTTCGGCCTGTGCTACATCAACCCATGCACTTATTGATGCTTTATACCAGATTCGTCTGGGCAAGGCAGATATTATTGTTGCAGGTGGTGCTGAAGCAGCTATTACTGCTGCAGGTGTTGGCGGGTTTAATTCGGCTCAGGCCCTTTCTACACTTAATGATGAATATCTTACGGCTTCACGGCCTTTTGATAAAACGCGGGATGGTTTTGTAATGGGTGAGGGTGCCGGCGCGTTGATAATTGAGGAATATGAGCATGCCATGCGGCGGGGCGCTAAAATTTATGCCGAACTGGCAGGTGGAGCTATGACTGCTGATGCTTATCATCTCACAGCGCCTCATCCCGAAGGGTTGGGCGCAGGTAATGTTATGCGTTTGTGCGTTGAAGATGCCGGCCTAATGCTTACCGATGTTGATTATATTAATGTGCATGGTACAGCAACTCCCCTTGGAGATATAGCCGAATGCAAAGCAATTCTTAAAGTTTTTGGAGAACATTCATATAAATTGTCTATCAGTTCTACCAAATCAATGACCGGACATTTGCTTGGTGCTGCTGGCGTGATTGAGGCCATAGCATCGCTTTTTGCCGTGATAAATGGCATTATTCCTCCAACGATTAATTATAAGGAACAGGACCCGGAAATTGACAGCCGTCTCGATCTTACGGTTAATACTGCTAAAAAGCGGGAAGTGCGTGTCGCATTAAGTAATACATTCGGTTTTGGCGGACATAATGCATCGGTGATTATAAAAAAAATATAAATAACCACTCGTTGTGTTCAAACCAACGATAAAAATATTCTTCAGAAAAAAGAAAAATCAAAAATTCCAGGAGAAACTGGAAGCTATTCTGGGTTACTATCCGCGTGACGAAAAGTTGTACCGTACTGCCTTTGCTCATAAATCGGCATTTTATAAATTAGATGACGGGCTGGTAGTGAATAACGAGCGGCTCGAATATCTTGGGGATGCTATTCTTGACGCAATTGTTGCGGAGTACCTATTTAAACGTTATATAAAGGAGGATGAGGGCTTTTTGACCAAAATGCGGTCGAAAATCGTAAAGCGTAAAAACCTCGATCAGATCGCCTTGATGCTGGGAATTCAGGGTCTAATATTTTATAAAGGTATAGGAAATAATTATAAACATATTTGCGGAAATGCTTTTGAAGCTCTTGTCGGCGCAGTATATCTTGATAAGGGATATAAAAAAACCAGAAAATTTATCGTAAAACGAATTATTTCTAAATATCTTGATATTGAGGCGTTGCTGAATGAAGATAGTGATTATAAGAGCCGGTTGATTGAATGGGGACAGAAGGTGTGTAAAGAAATTGTTTTTGAAACAAGCGAAAAATATACCGATAAAGATAAGAATCCATATTTTGGGGCTGTTGTGTCAGTTGGCGGAAATATAATCAGCGAGGGATTGGGACGATCGAAGAAAGAAGCCGAGCAGCAGGCGGCAGAAAATGCTCTTGAAAAAATTGAAAAGGATAATCTTCATTGATAATGGCTTTGCGTAAAAAGAATATTGTACAATATATCAACTTTCAGCTTATCGGTATTTCGTCTCACCAGCATGATTTTTCATTCGTGTGGGCTGTGAATAAAAGCACGGGTTTTTCTTTTGTTAAGCAGGACGATATTCTGATCCGGTTTCCCGATACTGACAACCCCGGTTGTTTTTCGCGTTTTACCTATGTTGATGAGGTTTTACAATTGGCCTACGACCTGCTTGCTAACCGGTGTGATAATGGCTTTTTGCTTAGCGATTTGACAACGATTGATTTTATTGTAAAAATTACCGGGGCGCCCGATCAACGGGATATCGAAACCCTTATTGCAAAGCTGCGCAAAGCTCCGTCTGTAATCGCATGTTTCCGGCTACCGGCCGAAAAGATCAGGGATATTGACCGGCTTCTTTTTTAACAGCGATTTTGCAATAGAAATTCCTTATATAATACTATAAAACCAACATTTCTATTACATTAACGCGGTAACCCCGCCTTAGAAAA
>CAZRNJ010000118.1:0-7830 GCA_964601385.1 uncultured Bacteroidales bacterium
CAGTTGGCAACCATTATACTTCGTAATCTGAAAGAATTTCCTTATCTGCGCGACAAATCCATTTACCTCGCTGTTCGTCTCTCGAAAAGCGGTACCGACAATAAACCCGATTATGCCCTTATTGAAATTCCGTCTCAACCCTTTGGCCGGTTTATTGTTTTACCAAAGAAAAACGAACAGAATAATATTATCCTTATAGATGATGTGATTCGCTTTTGTCTTAAAGATATTTTTGTTGCTTTTGATTACGATACCTTCGATGCCTATACCATTAAAATGACACGCGATGCTGAGCTGGATATTGACAACGACCTTACCAACAGCTTGCTCGAACGCATTTCGAAGGGCGTGAAAGGTAGATCCAAAGGCCAGCCCGTACGATTTATTTATGACAACACAATTGCCCCTGACCTGCTGTCGTTTATTAAAAACCGGCTCAAATTCGGGGCTAAAGACAATATTATACCCGGCGGCCGTTATCACAATTTTCGCGACTTCATGAAATTCCCCAACTTGGGACGAAACGATCTGGCCTATACTCCCATTCAACCCCTTAAGCACAAATGGCTCGAATCGGAGAACATGTTTAGTGTCTTACGAAAAAAAGATGTGTTACTGCATTTTCCGTATTACGATTTCAACCATTTTGTCATCTTCATCCGTGAAGCCAGTATTGATCCTGCAGTTATTTCTATCAGCACCACCATTTACCGGGTAGCTGAGGATTCAAAGGTAATCCGTGCACTGATGAATGCCGTACGCAATGGGAAACAAGTAACCGTTAACATCGAATTACAAGCACGCTTTGATGAAGAAATAAATATTAATCACTCCAAGCGGCTCAGCGATATCGGCGCAAAAGTTATTTTCGGTATCCCTAATCTGAAAGTACACGCTAAGCTAACGTTGATCACACGCCGTGAAGGAAATAAAACGGTTGACTATGGATGTGTAAGTACCGGGAATTTTCACGAAGGAACAGCAAAAGTTTATTCGGACATTGCCTTATTCACCTCTAACAAAAAAATAACCAAAGATATTGCCAAAGTGTTTAAATTTTTCGAAAATACATATCAGAATTATACGTTCAATCATCTGCTTGTTGCGCCATTAACCTTGCGCAGTAAAATAGAACGGCTCATAAACAACGAAATTGAAAATACGCGTAAAGGCAGGGAGGCCTATATCATCTGTAAAATTAACAGCTTGGTAGATGTAGACATGATCAACAAACTGTATAAAGCAGCCAATGAGGGAGTTAAGATTCAATTAATTGTACGCGGAACCTGTATGCTTAATCCCGATTATCGCGACAAGCATAACAACATTGAAATAATCAGCATAGTGGATAAATATCTGGAACATGCCCGCATCTTTGTTTTTTGCAACAACAATGACGAAATTATCTATCTCTCGTCAGCCGACTGGATGACGCGAAACCTTGATCACAGAGTGGAAGTGGCGTGCCCGGTTTATGATGATGACCTGAAAAAAGAAATCAGAGAATTTCTTGTAATCCAGCTCATGGATAATATTAAAGCCCGTGTCATTAACGGGTCACAGAATAATACCTACAAAACAGTAAATAATCAATACTCCGTACGGGCGCAAGACGACCTGTATAAATTCTATCAGCAACTGGAACAGGAAAGAAAACCAATCAGCCGGTAATTAATTTCAATACGCAATTAATTCCTGATGGCAATAATCCATTAAAGGCGAAGGAATACAATCCTATCGCCTGTCGGTGAAATTCATTACCTGTTCTCCCTGAACCTTTTTGCCAGCATTGCCAGCAGATTACTAAAAGTTTGCATCGCTTCCGCTGTTTCGACACTGATGGGTTTTTGCTGCAACTTCAGTATCAGAAAACCATATAAACCATTCAAACAAACCTCGATATCGCCAGCATCAGCAGCATTGCTCTTACGCCTGAAATCTTCGATATTACGTTTTGCCCAGTTATATTGTTCAATGTATTTAAGTTCATACGGATCGGCTAGAAGTTTTTTATGCAGCCGCGTCAAATCAGCAATAATATCATGGACGAATTTCAGATGGCCTTTTTCTTTAATCCCTTCTTCAATCATGCTATCAGTCAATCCGTCGTACCATGCCCTGATCTCATCCATAATTTCGGATGGCTGCTCAAACTTCGCGACAATATTTATCCGTATCCTGTCCTTATCCAGATTATTCGCACGCAGAATATCCTCTATCTGGAACATATACAACAGATACTCCGCAATATTTTCTTTTCTTTTTACGCTGGCAATAATCATTATTATTGATTGATAAACCGTTCAATAGTCCGTCTATCCTTCTTTGTTGGCCTTCCTGCCCCTTTATCGCGGTAGACGGTAAAACACTTCTGATTAATCTTCTCCTTTTCCTGTTCCGGTGTTTCATCGGTATAATACAATACTGCTTCCCTGGCCGGAAGGCGCTGACCGGTAATTGCTGTAACCAGGTAACAATAGCGCACCGGCGGTTTGAACACAATAATTCTATCGCCTGGTTTTACAATACGCGATGCTTTAACATCCACATCATTAATACTGATCCGTCCTTTATGACAAACAGCGGCAGCCATTGTCCGGGTTTTAAAAATTCGCACTGCCCACAACCACTTATCTATCCGCACACCCTGTTGCATTATTCCCGGTTATTGTATTTATTCATGGTATCGTTCAAACCTGCTGTGCCAAAACTAAGAATTACATCAATAGCAAATTCGATTCGTTTGCCCAATGCGGCATATTCATCATTTGTCCATTTGCCAAGCACATAATCAACCTGTTTACCCTGTGGAAAATCGTTCCCTATGCCAAATCTCAGTCGTGCATACTGCTGATGCCCGAGCGTCTCTTCAATATTTTTCAATCCGTTGTGTCCGGCATTACTGCCTTCGCCCCTCAAACGAATTTTTCCAAACGGCAATGCAATATCATCCACTAAAACCAACATTGATGAAACAGCAAGATTTTCTTTCTGCAGCCAATAATTAACAGCTTTCCCGCTCAGATTAACATAAGTTGTTGGTTTAATCAAAATAAACAGCCGGCCTTTATACTTGTACTGAGCGTAAAATGCGTATCGTTTTGACGAGAATACAATGGCTTTTTCATCAGCCATCCGGTTGAGAATTTCGAACCCGATATTGTGCCTTGTACCGGTGTATTCGTCCCCAATGTTACCTAAACCAACAATGAGGTATTTCAAGGTAATAACTATTTAGCGGCCTTCTCTTTAGCCGGTTCCTGTTTTGCATCCCCGGCAGTAGCAGCAGCGGGCTGTCCTTCGGCAGGCGCAGCAGCAGTAACAGCGGTAGCAGGAGTGGCAAGAGCAGCAGCAGCTTCTTCTTCCATCTTAGCCAGAGCCCGTGACGATAATACGGTAGCCACAAGCGTTGTTCCCGGATCAGTGAATTCAAGCTTATCGTATTTCAGATCTTTCACCAGAATATGATCATTCACATCCAGATTGCTAACATCAAGATTAATGGTATCAGGCATATCGGACGGATACGCAAGAACTTTAAGCCGTTTTAAATTAACACGAAGCTTACCGCCATTCTTTTCTCCGATTGATTGTCCGGTGATTACCAGTTGCAAACTCATCTCAATCTTTTTATCGTCAGAAATCTCCAGAAAATCAACATGACTCAAACGATCAGTTGTAGGATTAAACTGCAAATCCTTAATGATAGCGCGATGCTTTTCTCCGTCAATATCAAGATTAACAATATAGGCATTCGCTGTATACACCAGATGAATAAAGTTTTTTTGCTCGGCCATGAATGTTTTATTCTCACCCGTGGGGCCGCCATACATTACACAAGGTACCATACCCTGTTTTCGTTGTTTTTTTGCATCTTTTTTACCGTTTGCAGTGCGGGTTGTAACTTTCAGGTCGAACGATTTCATATCTACAAATTTCTGATTATCAATATTTAATAATATAAACGCTTCATTTTTAGCGTCTGCAAATATACAATCTTTTACTGAAAAGTATATTTCAAAAAGTAGAAAAAATTCCTATGCACAAAATCAGCTAAATGGCTATATAACAAATAATTATCAAACCATACAGCAATTCTTCATGCAGATATTATATAATTGTGGAATTTTAATTTACCCGGATTACATAAAATTTTTGCTAATGGATTCATTATTATGCACATTACTGATAACTGTTGCAAATAATTGAGCAACAGAAAGAACTTTAATTTTTTTGCTTTGTTTTCTCAATGGGATGGTATCAGTAACAATAACTTCGGTAATATCAGATTTCTCAATACGTTCGTAGGCAGGCCCGGAAAGAACCGGATGAGTAGCGATAACCCTGATACTTTTTGCACCCTCTTCCATCATCATTCTGGCGGCTGTAGTGATGGTTCCTGCTGTATCAATAATATCATCAATAATTAAAATATTCTTTCCTTTAATATCGCCGATTACCTTGTATTCTTCAATCTCGTTGGCTTTTTTACGCAGCTTGTACGAGATAACCATTTCGGCATTAAGAAAACCGGAATAGGCATTTGCACGTTTTGTTCCACCCATATCCGGAGCGGCAACCACCAGATTATCAAGATTTAATCCTCTGATATAGGGAATAAAAATAGGCGATGCAAAAAGGTGATCAACAGGCACATCAAAAAAACCAACAATAGGATCGGCATGTAGATCCATTGTCATAATGCGGTCAACACCCATAGCCGTAAGCATATCGGATACTGCCTTTGCGCCGATAGCAGAGCGCGGGATAGATTTTCTGTCCTGCCTGGCCCATCCGAAATATGGAATAACTGCAACCACCTTATAGGCCGATGCTCTTTTAGCAGCATCAATAAGCAACAGCAGTTCCATCAGATTATCTGTGGGCTGAAATGTGCTTTGAATAATAAAAACCGTACATCCGCGTACCGACTCATCATAATATGGTTGAAATTCACCATCGCTGAACTTATTAATACTGAATTTTCCAATCTCCTGACCATAATGCGAAGCAATTTTCTCGGCCAGGTACATTGATTGTGTGCCTGCAAAAAATTTAATCGGTGACCCGTTTTTCATTGACGAAGTTTATAGTATTATACAGAAGAACAATGCGACGAAAATAATGATTATGAAGAATATCAAACTGCTGTTACAGTGTTTTTTTTTAACCAGTTTTAAACTGCTCATTCAAATGCAAGATATACTTCAGCAATTCTTCTTTCCCTACACGGCTAACAGAGGAAGTGATAAATACAGGAGGTATAGCTGTCCATCCCTGTAGTAAAACCCTCTTAAAATGATCAATATTTCTTTGCAATTGCTGATTAGCCAGTTTGTCCGTTTTAGTAAATACCAGAGCAATGGGCACCTGATTTACGCCAAGCCAGTAAATAAAATCAAGGTCAATCGTCTGTGGTTCCAGCCGGCTGTCAATCAAAACAAAAAGACATACCAGATTAGTACGCGACAATACATAATTCTGAATAAGCCGGTTAAACTCCTTACGCGTTCCCTTCGAAACGCGGGCATAGCCGTAACCGGGTAAATCGGCAATATACCAGCTCTGATCAGCAATAAAATGATTAATCAACTGTGTCTTCCCGGGAGTTTGTGAAGTATGGGCAAGCCGTTTATTTGCAGCAATCATGTTCAGCAGCGAGCTTTTACCAACATTCGATCGTCCGGCAAAAGCATATTCCGGTTTATCGGCTGCCGGAAATGTGTGAATACTGGAACTGCTGATTAAAAACCGGATATCAGGTTGTAACATATCATTTCAATTCGTATTGTAAAAGTAATCAATTAGCCGATAACAGAAGAAAATCAGCGTATGGTGTACTTGGCTCCCGCGATGAGCACATAAAAATATTGCCAATTGCTTTTGTTCACGCTCAAATGCATTACACACAAATCATTTGAAAAATGTTTATTCCAGTTATAAATAATCCCACAATAATAACGAGCCATTTCGAGTTTCTGATCTGAATAAGCATAAAAATGCATCGTTGAAAAATAGGGCTCTGCTGAATGGTTAAACAGAGTTACCGGATAAATTACAAAAAACCGGTTTACACCTCTGATATAATCATCCATTATTGTAAACATCCGGTATTCGGTTCTCAGCCGGTTAATAAATATAAAACGTCCTGCAGGCATCCGCGCAATTACTGATAATTCGGGCCGTTCCTCATTATACCGCAATTGATCGTGGAAACGAACATGCCTGAAGTCAATCCCTGCAAAAAATACTTTGGTAATACGCCATGTTGACTTCAATTCGGTGTGATTATAACTCAACAGCGTAATATTATCTACCCAGTGTAATTCCTGATTAACAGACAGCGTAAGCGTTGTTGAGACCTTATAACTGACTTCATCTATATTCCAGAGTTGAAACGGCTTATCGTTTTGGGCCGAAACGAACAAAAAAAACATCAAACCAAAACATAAAAAAAAGAGCCGGTACTTTAAGAAAACCACGTCTGTCAGTTATTTTTTAATTCGTGATACATCCTGGTTGACGAGTGCCAGATCGGCCAGTGCAATAGCTGCTGCAGCTTCGATCACCACAGGAATTCGAATAGCGATGCAAGTATCATGTCGTCCCTCAACCAGCAAAGGAGCAACTGTGTTGGTTTTAAAATTAAAGGTCTCCTGCCGGGCCGAAATACTTGAGGTGGGCTTAACCGCTACCCTGAACACTATATCATTCCCGTTTGATATACCGCCATTTATTCCGCCGGCATTATTTGTTCGTGTTTTGCCATCAGCCGATATGAAGCTGTCATTGTGTTCGCTTCCTTTCATGCGTGCAGCCTGAAAACCAGATCCGAATTCAATTCCCTTGGTAGCTGGGACAGCAAAAACGAGATGAGAGATACATGATTCAACCGAATTAAAGAAGGGTTCACCCCAACCGACAGGCACATTGCTGATAGTGCAACGGATAATACCACCAATCGAATCACCGGCATCCATCGCCTTTTTAACGGCCTCCTGAATATTATCCATTCCGCCTGCTTCAATAAGTTCGGCATTAATCGTTGCCGGTGCGATTATTTTTTTTGCCAAAACACCTGCAGCCACAAACCCCGTGGTAATACGTCCTGAAAAATGACCTCCTCCGCGATAATCTTCATAACCACCAAATTTTTTTTCTGCAGTAAAATCAGCATGACCGGGCCGAGGAATATCCCGGAACTGTGCATAGTCGTGCGAACGGGTATCAATATTCTGAAACCGGATAATAATTGGCGCTCCGGTAGTAAAACCATTAAACACACCGCTTTCAATCAAGGGAATGTCTGATTCTTTTCGAGGTGTTGTGCCTAATGCGCCACTACGCCTGCGCGCCAAATCGTTTTCCAAATCGGCAGCAGCAAATGGTATTCCTGCAGGACAGCCATCAATCACTACTCCGAGGGCATGGCCGTGCGACTCACCAAAGATTGAAACTGAAAAAATTATTCCGTATCGGTTCATTTTTTACTTCAGATCAGATTCAATAAATTAATTTTCTCTTCCATCGTTTTCCGGTCTAACTGACCGGGCGCTGTTTCCATGCCCTGGTCGGGTGATGCATAAGTAAAGGGAGCTCCCATCGGCAAAGATAAGATACGGGTGAGTTTCCCTTTTTCGCCCATGCCAAAGGCAACAATGTTTTTACCCAAGCTGTATAATGAAAGAATCTTTGCCCTGTCGACATCACTATTTATCATAGTTACAACCTTAGCAACCGTTGCGCCGTATTTAAAACATTTACGGGTAATGGCCTCCAGTTTATCAATAGATGGTGTTTCATGATAATCGTGATGAGAAATAATAATAC
>CAZRNJ010000119.1:0-7764 GCA_964601385.1 uncultured Bacteroidales bacterium
CCGGCACTAAGTATGCCTTAGGGTATGAAAGCTATTTTGATTAACTCGATATACAATGGCTGGCTACAACGTAAAATCATGGTATAATAGTATTGCTCTTGATTATGCCGTGATGGAACGATGGAGATATTTCTCATCATTTTATTTCCGCGCTGCAAACCGGTACATGGAACAAAACAGTTTCGACATTGTTATTGACATTGGCTGTGGCAGCGGAGTTCTCGTCAATGCCCTGGCGGCTAAACATCCACTGGTACGGTTTATCGGTATTGATATCAGCGAGAATCTGCTGGACATGGCACGTGCTCAAAATAGAAACAAGAATGCAGAGTTCGTCAATGCAGACCTTTCTGAATATAAACAGGAATTAATTAATCTGGGCTTAACCGGTAAAAAAGTATTATTCTTGTTATTTGGAGTAGTCGCTCATTATCAGTCCTCCGATTTATTTATTAAGACCATTACAGATATATGGAATACTACTCCAAACGCTATGATGATTGTTACCTATCATAATAAGCTAATTCTTTTTCGTTCTTTCTTTATCCGCGAAGGAAAAAAATACTGGACAGAAGAAGAAGCACTGGCTGTGTTCTGCAATACAAAGGCAAAACTTATCTGTTCACGGTATTTTCACTTTCTGATATTCGCATTTTTTATTTCTACGCTGAGGTTACGCTTCGGACACCGGTTATTATTATTGATTGAACGGCTACTCGCTAAAGTCCCATTGCGATTGAGAAAAATGATCTTCACCGATTTTCTTCACGTTTACCAACGAATTTAATAATACCTGACGGTGAAAAAGAAACTGATTGAATTAAGTAAACTTATTCTGAAACTTGCCATCAGCGGATTATTGCTGTACTATTTTTTCAGAAAATCGGATTTTTCTACTATTCATAAAACAGTTTTTTCAATTTCGTTTTTTTCGTTTGTTCTGGTCTGTATTTTTTTCTTCGTGGGTATTTTTTTTAATGCATGGAAATGGTTTGTACTGCTTCCTGAACAAAATATCTTTTATCTGTTCCGGATATCAGTTGTCAGCTATTTTTACGCTTTTATTTTACCCGGCCAGCTATTTGGTGAGGTTTCCAAAATTCTCATCCTGCGCAAAGACAATGAAACAGAAGTGATTGCTGCCTCTGTACTGATTGATAAAATAACATCCATCATCGGACTGCTGGCCATAGGTGTCGCAGGATTATTTTTTTCTCACACTGAATACAGGATGGTATTGCTGCAATTTATGATTATCCTGCTGCTTCTTTGTTTGATTTTTTTTATAATGTCAGCCAATAACCGTTTATATAAACTGATGTGCACCATTATCCGTAAACCCAATATTTCACATAAAACATTATCTGACTACCGTGAGAAACTATTATTTTTTTTGTATTCTATTCATTTATATTCGAGAAATTATCTTGGTTTAATCTTTAATATTCTAATCAGTATTGGCTCCCAGTTTATCGGCATTTTTTCGTATTGGTTTATTACACGGCAATTGGGTTTTTCAGTTTCCATTGCCGACTGGTGCTGGATACAAGCTGCCTTATCATTAGCACTGCTTTTACCGGTAGCCCTTGGTGGCATTGGTTTACGGGAAGGGACCTTAGTTGTACTTTTGGGCTGGGTAAATATAAGTCATAACCATTCATTGTCTACCGGACTAATCTTATCGGGTTTGGCACTGGTATTGGCATTGGTTGGAGGGATCCTTGAACTATTCAGAATTTGGACTGCCGTTACACCGGCTACATCAAAGTGACTATTTTGACGAACACGTGTTTTTAAAAATTTCTGTTGCAGCCGTATGACCTAATTCGCTTGCTTTCGAAAGATCGGCACATGCCAGTTCTTTACGGTTTGAATTGAGGTATGAAATAGCGCGATTAAAATATGCATTAGCAAATTGCGGCTTCAGGGTAATGGCCTGATTAAAATCGCTGATGGCGCCATTAATATCTCCTTTTTGTGCCCTGGCTATTCCTCTGTTCGAGTAGGCCTCGGCATAATCAGGATAGAGGGCAATGGCTGTATCAAAAGCATAGATGGCCTTTGCGAAATTGCCCAGTTTACCATAGAGGTTTCCTATGTTATAAAATGATTCGGGTGATTGAGGGTTTAATTGGCGCGCCCGCATGAAAGCGGCCAGTGCTTCAGTATTTTTACCTTGTGCCTCTAACTCAAGTCCTTTGCGGTTTTCAGTTTCATATTCGCTCTCAGCAGGTACCATATCAAGGTATTTTTTGGCTTCTGCGAAACCCGGTTCAATCTCCAGTGCCTTCCTGAAATCTTCAGCCGCGCCAGCAAAATCTTTCAGAATAAATTTTACCACACCACGGTTTTTAAATGTAAGCGCAAACTGCGGATTGTATTTTATTGCACTATCATAATTGTTTAGCGCCGAACGATAATCATTCAATACATAAAACAGATTCGCTTTGTTGTTAAATGCCTGATAATTTTGTGGATTAATCCGCAATGCCTGATGATAATCTGACATGGCCCCTTCGTAATCTTTTTTATCCTTCCTGGCAATTCCTCTGTTGTTCCATGCATCCAGAACATACGTATATTTTGATAAGACATCATCCCATAAGGTTATGCTGTCCTTCCATATTTTCGAACGGGCGTGCGTAGTTATGGTTATAAACAAAATAAATACCGAGCCAACCAGAACCGCCATATTTTTAGTACGTTCAAATAAACGATCCAAACCATACCCGGCCAGTATCCAGAGCCCGATACCGGGAACATACATGTACCGGTCGGCCATTAATACATGGCCAATAGGAATTAATTGCAACATAGGCGCAATATTCAGGATAAAGAACAAGGAACAAAAGACCTCCATCCTGCGCTTTTTAATAATCAGCCATATAACCAATACAGCAATAGCTAAAGCCGGAAGGATATAAAACCAGTAGTAGGATGGTATTTGTCCTTCGGGTTTAAGCGGATATGGATAATAGGATGATAGATTCAGAGGTACAACTGAACGGATAAGGTATTGACAAAAACCATATGATGCAAAAGCGATTCGCTCGATAAAGGAGAAATAAATATTCATGGTCATGGCATCCGATGTTTTCTGGGTTAGTATTCCCAGTACACCGAAGAATACAGATAATAGGACAAATGGGATTTTTTCAATAATCACCTGCCGGTTAAAAAGATTTCGTTTTTCAAGATAATCAATTAAAAAGAAAGAGAAAGTAAGCGTCACTCCCTGCTCTTTCGACAGGCACGACAGGATAAAATACAATGCCGTGATCCAGATATGTTTAATTTTTTTTGAGCGGCAGTAAGCCACATAACTAATAAGCGACAGCAGGTAAAAAAGAGTGTAAAGCACGTCTTTACGTTCAGAGATCCAAACTACGGCCTCAACATTAAGGGTATGAATACCAAAAAGCGCCGATGCAGCAAATGCCAGCAACCTGCGGTTGAAAAGTAACAGCACAAGCCGCCATACAAGCAGCGTATTAATAAGATGAAATAAAAGGTTTGTGAGATGAAATACAAAGGGATTGAAACCATCAATCAGGTAATCAATATTCAGAGAAAGCATGGCCAGAGGGTGGTAATGGCCCATGTGCGGCTGCGTAAAAATATATTTCAGGTTTTCGGCCGAGAGCGAATGGATATGCTGGTTCTCGAGTACGTAATAGCTATCGTCCCAGTTGGTGAAATCATTCTGCAGCGCAGGATAAAGCGCTGTCATGGTAAGGATCAGTACCAGTACAGGGGTAAAAAAATGCATATATGAAACCGGCCTGATCATTGGGCACATTCACGTTTATACATCGTTGCAGCGCCTGCATGCCCCAGGTCGGTAGCTTTTTTCAGATCGCTGCACGCATTGGCTTTTTGTCCGGTTTGATAATAAGCAATAGCACGGTTAAAATAGGAATTGGCATTGTCGGGCGCGAGCCGGATGGCCTGATTAAAGTCGAGCAATGCCTGTTGAATATTTCCACTGCTTGCTTTGGCGATACCCCGGTTGCTGAAAGCATCGGCATAGTCGGGTTTACGTTCTATGGCCTTATTGAAATAATCTATGGCCTGGGCAAATTGTCCCTGCCGTCCAATGAGGTTACCCAGATTATAATATGCTTCGGGCATATCGGGCAACAGAGCTGTGGCCTTTTTATACAGATCAGCAGCTTCTTCAGTTTTGCCCTGTGAGGCCAGAATCAATCCCTGCCGGTTTAGTTCGGTATATTGCTTTTTTTCTTTCTCTCCCGGTATCTCAATGGTTATGCCTTGTTTGGCCAGCAATGGTTTAAGAACTTCAATCCCGTAAATTGCCTCGGCATAATTCGGATTAATTTTTAATGCCTGCAGATAATCATCCGCAGCGCCCTTATAATCATTCAGCATATGCTTAACACTGCCCCGGTTTTTCCATGCGATAGGGTCCGATGCATTAATTTTAATGGCTTCGGAATAATCGTTCACGGCACCCTGAAGATCGTTGAGCCGGTACTTCAGGTTTCCACGGTTATTGTATGCCTCGCTGAGTGAGGGATTCAGCTTTATTACTATGTCGTAATCGGCAATAGCCCCGTTCAGATCGTTGGTTGCTTTCCTTGCTGCCGCTCTTCCATAGTAGGCATTAGCCGATAGCGGATCGAAAGCAATAGCTTTTTCAAAATCAGCGGCAGCAGCAACATAGTCCTGTAAATCAAGATAGGTATTTCCACGGCTGGTGAGCACTTCCACTTTTCCCGGCTTGATTTTGTCAGCAGCCGTATAGTCGGCTATTGCACCGGCAAAGTCTTGAATGTCCCGTTTCAGCGCTGCTCTGTTAATGTACACGTTAAAAAAATCGGGAAAATCTTTTATGGCCTGATCGAAATCGGCAAGTGCTGCCGTATAGTTTTTCAGGTAATAGTGGCAGTAACCGCGGTTAGCCCTTGCATCTTTATGATATCTGTTAAGTTCAAGAGCTTGCGAATAATGAATAATGGCAGTATCATATTTTTCTAACACCTGTTTTGCCTGTCCAAGATTATACCACGCAAGAGGTATCTGATCGTATTTCTTTACCACATCATTCCACAATACAACGCTATTATTCCATATCTGGGTCCGTTGAAAAGTCATGACGCCAAGAATAACCGAATAGATCACCACTGCAGCAATGGCCGTTTGATTTGTTTTTTTGTTCTCAATATATTTCGACAGGAAGGCACCGGCGATAAACACAAAGCCGACCGAAGGCATATAGCTATATCTGTCAGCCATGATAGCATCGCCTACAGGCAGTAGCTGCAGAATAAGGATTGCGTTAGCAAGAAAAAATCCCATACCGAAAAATAATACCGGTTGCCGTTTAAATGCATATAACATAAGCAACAGGTATAAGCCAGCAGGAATCAGAAAAACATAGTAATAAGCAGGGATTGCAACACCCATAGGAGGATAAGGATAAAATGCCGATAGCTTATATGGAAAAATAAGTTTCCCTGCATAATTGGTCAAACTGTATGATGCAAAGGCGATGCGTTCGTAAAGCGGAAATTTGTTAAGCCCTGTGGCTTCTGCTTCACGCTGTGCAAGAATAGCAACTATACCAAAGACAACAGAGAGAATGATAAAAGGGATTTTTTCTGTCCAGATATTTTTTTGTTTCATATTGCGGCCTGCGAAATAATCAACCAACGGAAGAGTAAGCGTTAAAGCAACGGCCTGGCCTTTGGACAGCAAGGATAATAAAAACAATCCAAGGGCGAGATAGTATGCCTTTTTTTCTTTCTGCTTGATATAAAACACATAAGCCGACAGGGATGCAAGATAAAAAAAGCTGTACAGCACATCTTTCCGTTCACTGATCCATGCCACCGATTCGACATGAAAGGTATGCAAGCCGAACAGGCCGGCAGCAACAATAGCAGCCGTCAGATTGCTCAGCAACAGGAGTACAAGAATAAATACCAACGCTGTATTCAGGGTATGAAGTATGATATTGGTAAAATGAAATCCATACGGTTTGCCATGGAATAACTGATGATCAAGAGAAAGCGACAACATAGCCAACGGGTGATAGTTACCCATGAAGTATTCACTGAATGCAGCAGTAATATTTTTAATTGTAATGGTCTTTTGCGGGTGCTCCGTGACATATTTACTGTCGTCCCAGTTCACAATATCGCTTTTTAAGCCAGGAGTATATACCATAAACGTTAAACTGCAGATAACAGCGAGCCAAATAGCTGCTTTTTTTGTATCCAGCCCCGGAAGATATTTCTCGATATTCATAAAGGAATCAAAATTGAGAACTAAAAATAATCAAATGTTTGATTAATTCCAAATGGCATAACTTGTTGTGGTGCATTTTAAGAAACAAAACCAGAGTATTTTACAAGTTATTAGTTTTCCTTAAAAATTTTGAATGAAACCATTCATAAATAGAAAAGATTGCATAAATTTGTATCCAAATGAATACAGACTAGTAAATGTACATAATTGAGAAAACAGACGAATTTGATAAATGGCTGAGAAAACTAAAAGATTTAAGAGCCAAAGCCAAAATATTGTTTCGCATTCACAAGATTGAGATTGATGAGCACTTTGGAGACTGCGAACCTGTTGGCAATGGAATTCGGGAATTAAAAATTGACTATGCTAAAGGTTACAGAGTATATTTTAAAGAATCTGACGAAAAAATTGTTATTCTGCTTATTGGTGGAGATAAATCAACTCAGCAGAGAGACATAGAAAAGGCAAAGGAGTTTTTAAAACGAATTAAAAGGTAGAGAAATGGAAACTTCAAAATTTGATATAGCAGACTATTTAGATAGTAACGAAATGATTGCAGAATATCTTAATGCTGTTTTAGCAGAAGGAAATGATTCCGATGTAATTACAGCAATTGGACATATTGCAAAATCAATCGGAATGACAAAAATTGCTCAAGAAACAGGACTAAGCAGACCAAGTTTATACAAAGCATTATCTGATGGCTCTAAGCCTCAATTTGAGACAATTATGAAAGTATTAAGAGCAATCGGTGGACAAATACAAATAAATCCCGACAGCTTAAGAAAAAACGCACCACACACGTGGTATAAAAAATTGCCGGTTTAGTAGGTTAATCAAGGGTTGTAGCCCGCTTCAACTTTTGTGTAACTGGATAGGAAACCGCCCGCAATCGGCAACTTTTCATGCCGCCAACCGTTATGCCTGATACTCCACTTACGTGTAACAGCAAGAATTCAGATCAGGTATAACAGAGAATAGTGCCGGACGGTAAAATAGCTTAGTAAACCACAAACCTGCCCCTTTGATTATTATACTGATAATAGTAAATGCCCGGCTTATATTGCGATACATCAACCTGTACGTGGTTAAAAGCGCCACCAATCATAATCCGGTCAATCTGTTTGCCTTCCTGTGAGTAAATTGACAGAACAGCCGTTTGATTTACAGGAAGGAAATATTCAATGGTAATTTTTTCGTCGGTCGGATTGGGATATGGTCTGCGCACTGAATTTGTGCTTTTTTTAAGGTGCGCTGCTTCTTGTACTTTACCCGGCAGACGATAGTAAACAGTTGAATCTGTATATCCCGTTGACGGGTTCCAATAACGCAATTTTAATATGTAATTATTATTTTCATCATATAAACTGTAAAATATTCTCCCATAATAAATACCAAATTGCTTTAAAATGGATCCATCTTCTTCATAAATTATTATCATCGAGGTATCGTAAGTGGATGAATAATATTTCACTAAATATTCATACTGGCTGT
>CAZRNJ010000120.1:0-7680 GCA_964601385.1 uncultured Bacteroidales bacterium
GTGTGGATCAATAGATTACGTTAAACTTTATGATCATCACGAACAATTGGTGTACGAGGATGACTTTGGCGGTGCTGCTAATTAAACCTTTACACAGGTATTAACCTATTTATTTTTAAATCAATACATTAAATCGTTATTATATAGCCAACCAATTGATTTGTAAATTATTACTATTCATATTCCCCTAATTATAACCGGAAATACAGTCATTTTTGCTTTTTTTTGCTAAAATCCTGCTGAAAATCAGCTATCATCACTATTTTTGACCTATAATTCATTGGAAATGATTATTCACGGACTTGAACAACATTTAATAGACCAGTTTAAAGGAAAAACAGTATTGGTTAAATATGGAGGCAACGCTATGCTTAACAATGAGTTAAAGCGTTCGGTTGTTTCCGATATCTGCTATTTACATGATTTAGGAATTCATCCGGTGGTTGTACACGGTGGTGGCCCATTTATAAACGATATGTTAGAAAAAATGAATATCAAATCAGAGTTTATAGATGGACAACGTAAAACAACTCCCGAAGCGTTGATGTACATCGAAATGGTTTTAAAAGGAAAAGTAAACAGCGACCTGGTAGCGATAATCAACAGTTTTGGTAAACGTGCAGTCGGGCTATCGGGGAAAGACGGCAAAATGGCCACAGCAGTTAAACGCAATCATATACGGAAGATTAACGGCACAACCGAGAATATTGATCTTGAGCGCGTAGGAGATATAACATCGGTAACTACCGGACTCATCAACCTGCTGACTCAGGAGGGCTACATACCGGTTATCGCGAGCATAGCATCGGGAGACGACCACCTTGATTATAACATCAATGCCGATATGTTTGCAGGCCATTTAGCAGGTACACTTCAGGCCGAGGCCTATATAGCGATAACCGATGTTGACGGTTTGATGCAAAACCCCAAGGACAGCAGTACACTCATCCGCGAGATTAACAGCACAGAGGCAGAACAACTGCAAAAAACCATAGCCAGCGGCGGCATGATACCCAAAATGGATTCGTGCATAATCGCCCTGAACGGCGGAGTAAAAAACATCCGAATTATTAACGGCACAATCAAACACTCCATATTGCTCGAATTATTTACAACACAACGAATTGGAACCTTAATACGACCGGTATGACAACCAAAAACACTGCAAACAACCGACTGCTCGAACTGGATAAAAAATATTACCTTCCTGTTTTCAAGCGCCAGCCCTTAGCCATAAAACAAGGTAAAGGGGTTTATGTTACTGATTTTACCGGAAAAAAATATCTTGACAGTTTTGCCGGAATAGCGGTAAATATTCTGGGTCATAGTCATCCCAAACTGCTTGCTGCCATTGAGAAACAGATGACAAAAATAATTCATACCTCCAACTACTATGTAAACGAGAGTCAGGTTTTACTGGCCGAAAAGCTATGCAAACTATCGGGACTCAACCGCGCCTTCTTTTGCAACAGCGGCGCCGAAGCAGTTGAAGCCGCATTTAAAATAGCCCGCAAATATGCTCACAGCAAAGGAAAGGGCGGCAACATCATCTCGTTTGACAACTGCTTTCACGGACGTACACTGGCAACTATAGCTTCAGGAAAAAAGAAATACCAGGAAGGTTTTGAACCTATACCCGAGGGCTTTATCAAATCGGCGCTGAACGATACACGCCAGGTTGAAGTAAAAATCAATAAAGACACGGCAGCAGTTATCATCGAACTGATACAGGGCGAAGGCGGATTGCATGTGGTAGACAAGAACTTTTTAATGGATGTACGCAAACAGTGCGACCAGCATGATGCACTGCTGATCTTTGACGAGATACAAACAGGTATGGGTCGTACCGGCAAATTCTTTGCGTTCGAACATTATGGCGTTAAACCCGATATTATCACTATGGCTAAAGGTTTAGCCGGCGGATTACCTATAGGCGCTGTACTATGCAAACAAAAAGTAGCCGACACCATGGAATACGGTTCTCATGGGTCAACCTTTGGCGGAAATGCGCTGGTGACGGCTGCCGCACTGGCCACAATTGATATTATCGAAAAAGATAAAATACTGAAAAAGGTTGAGGAAACCTCAAAAATCGCATTCGATAAACTGAAATCTATAGCAAAAGAAGAAACACACATCCGCGAAGTGCGCGGCAAAGGACTTATGATTGGCATTGAACTTACCTTTGACGGACAGGAAGTAGTAAATAAAATGCTCAAACGTGGCGTACTGGCCAATTGCACAGCCGACCGCGTGATACGACTTGTGCCACCGTTAATCATTACAAAATCCGAAATGATGACCATCATCAAAGCATTTTACGATTCGTTGAAAGAAGTTAAAAAACATGACAAAAATTAATATTGCAGTAGCCGGCGCCACCGGATTTACCGGCAGCGAACTGGTACGCCTGTTGCTTCATCATCCATCAGTGAACCTATGCTGCATTACCTCGGCCTCCAAACCGGGAGAAATGTTTTCAACCATCCATCCCCAGTTTAAAACCATTGCGGATATGATACTGGAACCCATGGAGAACCTCGACAGCCATCAACCGGATATCGTATTCCTTGCATTGCCACACGGCGTTTCGATGGACTTTGTAAGAAATAACCTGAAGAAAAAATATAAAATTATTGATCTGTCGGCCGACTTCCGGCTGTCATCAGCAGAAGTATACCGGCAATGGTATAATCATGATCATTCGTGCCCGGATGGTCTGCAATCAGCAGTATACGGACTCCCGGAGTTTTTCAAAGATGAGATCCGTACGGCACGGCTCATCGCTAATCCCGGCTGCTATGTTACATCGGCTTTGCTGGCTCTGGCACCTCTGATAAAAAACAAATTAGTGGATACAACCCGTATCATTGTTGATGCAAAATCGGGTGTGTCGGGCGCAGGTGTCAAAGCTACTGCTGTTACCCATTTCGACAATGTAAACGACAATTTTAAGCCATACGGGATAAAAACACACCGGCATACCATCGAGATACAGGAAATTACCAGCCGGCTGAGCAGCACCTCAACAACAGTGCAATTCACTCCTCACCTGCTTCCTGTTGACCGCGGCATCATCACCAGCGCATATACAATACCAATTACGAGAGTAACCGACAAAATGCTGCAGGAGTGTTTCGCAGAATTCTACAAAGGACAACCCTTTATCCGCATCAGCGGCCAACCGCCGGCTATCAAGAATATACGAGGATCGAACTACTGCGACCTGATGGTGAGTTATGATGAACGGACCGGAAATATTCTCTCGTTTTCGGCATTAGACAATCTGGTAAAAGGCGCCGCAGGACAGGCCATACAAAACATGAACCTTATGGCAGGATTAGATGAAATAGAAGGACTTAAAACCATCCCCCTCTCTCCCTGAATAATGACTGTTGTTTATCCATACATCAATTTCAGTTAATAATAAACCAAGATGAATTAGCTTTCATTCCAATGAACAATACAATAACATCGGTAAAAGGCATAAGCTGCTGGGGATTAGCCGCCGGGCTGAAACCATCGGGCAAGCTCGATTTGGCTGTAATCAAATCGGAACAACAAGCCGTATGCTCGGCTGTATTCACTAAAAATATTGTGATTTCTGAACATATCCGGCTCGACCGTCTTCAGGTTGCCGACGGGCTTGCGCAGGCCGTAGTGATTAACTCAGGCAATGCCAATGCCTGTACCGGCAAACAGGGCTACGAGGGAGCTTTAGAAATGGCGCGCACAGCGGCACGCGAACTGAATGTGCGTGAACAAGATGTAATCGTTATGTCAACCGGTATCATCGGTCGTGAGTTTCCTACACAAAAAGTGGTACAAGGTATAACACAATGTACTCCACAACTCAGTACTACTGCCGAGGCAGGTGAACTGGCAGCCGAAGCTATACTAACTACCGACACCGTAAAAAAACAATACCAGACCTCGGTAGTGATAGACGGCACAGTAGTCACCATTGCAGCCATTGCCAAGGGATCGGGGATGATACACCCCGACATGGGAACACTGTTAGTTACAATACTTTGCGATATAAAAATTGAAAAAAAAATATTAGATACCATATTTCTTAAAGCCATTGACCTGTCGTTTAACATGATCTCTGTTGATGGGGATACCTCGACAAACGACACGGCCGTGATCCTTTGCAACGGTATGGCAGGAAATAAAATAATCACCACCGAAAAGGCGGCCGCTGCATTTGCCACCAAGCTCAACGAGGTATGTATTGCTCTGGCCAAGATGGTAGTAAATGATGGCGAAGGCATCACACGCAGTATCGAGTACAAAGTCATCAATGCGTCAACCGAACAAGCAGCCCGACAAATCATTCGAACCGTATCAACCTCATCGCTGGTTAAATGTGCTTTTTATGGCAAAGACCCTAACTGGGGACGCATATTGGCTGCAGCGGGACGGGCCGGCGTTCCGTTTGATGTCAATAAAACCGACCTGCAGATAGGTAGCTATCTGCTATTCAAAAAAGGACAACCGTTAAAAGAGAATACCGAGAAAGTACGCGCTTTGCTCGAACAAAAAGAAATTGAAGTGCTGATTAACCTCAACGCAGGAAACGCCACTGCCACCGGCTGGGGTACCGACCTCACAACTGATTATGTAGTATTCAACTCGGCCTATACCACCTGATCTGTTATTTTTTCTCGATTACTTCTTTCACCGAGTACGACCTGTCGGATGTTGTCTGATAATAAATTTTTGACAACATGTCCGCTATCAATCCTAAAACAAAAAGAATAATCCCTGTAAGTAAAAAGAAAACACTAAGTATTGGCAAAGCTGTATCGGCCATATCATATCCTCTAAAAAAAAGATAAACCGAATATAGCGTAGTAAGAACACCGGCGCCAATGGATATCAAGCCCAATCCGCCTAACAGATGAAGCGGTTTAACAGCATACTTATTCCAGAACCAGACCGAAATCATATCAATAAAACCCTTGAATGTACGCCGCCAGTTATACTTGGTGGTGCCGGCGATACGGGGCCTGTGATTCACTACCAGTTCATCAATACAGTATCCTTTAATTTTCAGTACTGCAGGAATAAAGCGATGCATCTCGCCATACAAGCTTATTTGTTTAAAACACTCACGGCGATAGATCTTCAATGTACAACCACTGTCGTGTATTCCATCATGAATAATCAGATACCGCAGTTTATTAGCGACACGCGATACAAAGCGTTTCATAAAACTGTCTCTGCGGTTTTTACGCCAGCCCGAAACAACATCCAGATTATTTTGTTCAAGATGACTAAGCAAACGCGGAATATCAGCCGGATCATTCTGTCGGTCACCATCCATGGTCACGATAAAATCAAATGATGCCTCTTTAATGCCCGCGTCTAATGCAGCCGTTTGACCAAAATTTTTCCGCATCCTGATATATTTTACAACCGGTAATTGCATAATCCGCTTACCTGTTTGATCGGTTGAGCCATCGTCAACAAAAATAATTTCACTATTAATAGAATTCTGCGCCATCACCGACCGGATCTCATTATACAACTCAACAACATTATCTTGTTCGTTATAAACAGGGATTACAACAGATATTCCTTTCATAATAGTAAGATGTATTGAGGTATAAAGATAAGAAAAATGTCTGAACCTTGATTTCAATTATGGGAAAAATGACTGAACCTTAATTCTAAGGATTAATAAGATTATCTTGATTAAACCCAAATCTAGAGATATTTTAAAAAAGGCAGATTAAAGTTTCTAACTTTTGCTGGAAACTGATGCATTGTGGCACGAGATGAGTAAGTGCCTGGAATAAATCCGTTATCGCGTTAATGCAATAGAAATGTACATTTTATAATTTCTTGGGATCCAGTGTAAAATCCCGGTTAAAAAAAATGTAGTTGCCATCAAAAAACCTGTCTATCCATTATTCTCATCAATAATAGCCATCTCACCCTATTTGGGGTTCAAGGCACTATTCAGATTCCTTTCCCTCTGAGTATGGTTGTAATGGTATATGCCATAATTTTAAAATCGAGAAACAGAGACATGTGCTCGATATAAAGTAAATCGTAACGAAACCGTGAAATCATCTGATCAACATTTTCGGCATAGCCGAATTTAACCTGGCCAAGTGATGTTATGCCAGGTTTAACACGATAGAGCAACTGATATTGCGGCGCTTTGCAGATGATCTGGTCAATATAATACTGACGCTCTGGCCGGGGTCCAACGATAGACATATCTCCCCTGAGAACATTGATAAAATTGGGCAGTTCATCGAGCTTTGTCCTACGCATAAACCTGCCGATTAAAGTTATACGGGCATCATGGCGTGTAGCCAGTTCAGGTCCATTTTTTTCAGCATCGCAATACATTGAACGGAATTTATATATGCGAAATGGTTTGCCATGTTGACCAACTCTGTAATGACTGTATATTACAGGTCCGCACGAAGTAATCTTAATAATAATAGCCAGCAAAATACCTACAGGCAAGAACAGCAATAATGCACAAAATGCAATCAAGAGGTCTAATGCCTGTTTAACACTTTTCTGCCATTCAGGCATCACATTTTTTGAAACCTGTATAAGGGGTGTACCATAAATAGAAAACATCCTAACGCTGCCAGTCAGAATATCATACATATCAGGAATAATCTTGATATTAATATTGTACATTGCCAGATGATTGATAATATTATTAATCTTTTCATGCTCCGATGATTCTACGGCAATAATCACCTCTTCGATCTTATGTTCAGCAATCACCTTTGCCACAACAGAGATATGACCAAGGCAGGGAATATATTTCGACAACTCCGTTTCATGGTCGCCATTGACATTGATATATCCAACTATTTTATCACCGGTTGCCTTGGATTGATTTTCCACTTCAAGATACGTCTCCCTGGCACGGGTATTGCTGCCAATGAGCAAACTGTTAAAACAAATTATCCCTTTGCGAATCTTGCGAATGCTGATACTGGTAATAATCAAACGGGGAATATAAGTAAGAATAAAATGAATAAAAAACAGGCCGGAAAAAAGATAATAATACTGAGTATAGCTCGAGATTACATCATTGAGCAACAACGCAAAAAATATAACAATTGATCCAATAAATGAGATCAGGAGTGTCTGCCCCAGTTCAGTAAACCGCGACTTCCGGAAAATATCATTGTAATAACCCGACAGATAATATAGCAGCAGCCAGAAATGAGGAATTAAAATTAGCGACAAATAAAAACGTTGATCAAAGGTAGAATAAACCGCTGAAATATCAACAGATTGCTCAATAACTGTTTTACGAAATGAGAAAAAGAGTGTCCAGGAAACAGCCGCAGAAATAAAATCAAATATTAAGTAACGAATTAATTGGAGTCGCCGGACCATGTATCAGCTTTTGTACATATCGTAAATGACTGGTTTTTTATTGTGTCAAAAAACCATTTTTATTCTGTAAAATGGAATTGAACAAATATATATAATTATTTATAAATCAAATTAATTATTAAATTCAACAAATAAATGCAACTTAATTAGAGGAAAATAGAATTAATATTTTTCAAGACAAAGGAGAAAGAAATAAATCCTTCTCTCTTTGCCCTGATGGATAAAGTTTAATTTTGCTCTTTCCTCGCTAAAAAAAAGTTGCAAATGAAACAACCATTAAAGCGAGCTTTCACCCTA
>CAZRNJ010000121.1:0-7581 GCA_964601385.1 uncultured Bacteroidales bacterium
GGATTAAACTTTTGAATACTATTAATCACAGGAACCGGAGGAGAATTAACCACAACAGAAATTACACTATCGGATACACAACCTCCGCTGCCATTACGAATACTGATATAATAGTGTCCGGATGCCAGATTACTAAAAGTATTGCTATTCTGCCAGGTAAGGTTATTCAATGAATACTGATAACTGCCTGTCCCGCCTCCTGCATAAACAGTAATTGTTCCATCGGCATGACTACAATCGGTGACAGATGCCGGAATAGCGTTATAAATAGTAATAGGCGAAGGTTGAGTAATGATGTATGACCGTGTATCGGTACAATTATTCCGGTCGGCGACCGTCACATAATACAATCCTGCAATTACTCCTGTCAGTTGCCGGCTGGTATGACCATTGTTCCAGAGATAAGTATATGGCGTTGTTCCATTGCCTGCTGTAATTGTTATCGCTCCATCCGAAGCATTATTGCAGGTAACGTTTTGTATTAAACGGCCGGTAATAATTGAATCAGGACAAACAGTACAGTACCGGATACGCAGATTAGTTCCATTGTTGTTACCATCAACTACCGGATTAGATCCGGTTACACGAATTCGATATGCAGTACCATCCGGCAGGGCATCGGGCAGTTTTACTTTAATATTACCATCAGAAACAGCGTTTTTTGTACCAAGCACTATAGGCGAAGCAAATGAACCGGCAGAATTTGATAACTGCACGGTAAAAATATTACCCGGGTTAAAGTTTTTTGAGACGCCAAAAACAATATTTACCGAATCGCCTTTGCAAAACTCAACGCCCGACAGATAGGTATCAATCACAGGCAGTCCGCAGGAATTGGTTGTCCAGCATATCGCCTGATCAAAAAGTTGTATTCCGATGGATGTCAGCGGAACAGCATTATCTGCAAGAAAAAATGCCATCCGCTTATCGGGCGCAGGACCAAGGCCTCCGTTTTTACCCATGAGATTACCGCGTTCGTATGACAACAACGTAAAGTCGCGCTCCTCACAGCGCGCAAAGCATCTTGCTCCGATATAATTCTGTTCGCTGCAGGGCTGCTGGTTATACGTACCTGCGCCGCCAAACAACGCTTGTGTAGCATCCGAAATATCGTATACTTTATATGTTGCGCCATTGGTGAGTCCGCGAGTAACATCATGGCTATTGGTAACCACAATCATCTGGTTATCGTTTCGTGTTCCCGATTCATTGGCCATACCGATTGAAATCATGGCGCCGGTGTTATTCACAATTACCGGTGTTTCGGCATGCATATATTTTGCTCCAACACCGCTGTTACAGGTTGTTGAAATAATGACAAAATCGTGGCAATTCACATCAGAGGGTGCTGCGCTGTCATCATCATAAACGTGTACAGTGATCGCATGTGTTGTTTCAAGCCGTGATTTCATCCATGCATCATTACCAGTAAGTGATGCAGGATTTCCGACAACCAAAAGCATACGTCTGCCGCCACCCGAGCCAACAGTAATATTCTTGACCTTAGGAGCACTGGTTCCGCATGCATTGGTAACTGTTAGCCGCAGTTGTCCGGTCATGTTAACAGGGAACCGTACCTCGGCAATATTGGGTATCGTGTTCTGCACCAATATTGCACCCGGCGGAATAGTCCAGTTATAGGTAGCATTATTAACTGGCGGGGTCAGTTTATAAATATCTGATTCGCCTTTACAGAAAATTTCTCCTCCGGATAAATTTTGCAACTGAGGAACAGTGGAGATATTATCTACCTCAACAGCAAGCATACTCCATTCCGAAACGCCACAATGGTTATGTGCACGTACACGCAATGTACCCGAACTGCCATGTACACCCTGTGCTCTTATACGTATCCGGTTAGTGGTATCGTATGGCCCGGTAACCACGCACCAGGACGGTATACTCCATTCATAACTTTGTGCGCCATTAGCCAGCGTCACGCTAAACTCATACTCACCATTGGTACACATTTTTTGATATTCCAAAGGTCCGATGGTTCCGGGTTTATCAGGAATGGTTGAATTCATGCGGATAGTAAGGATGCTGGGATCAATACTTTTTCCGCAATCGTTAATCAGCCACACCTTCAGGTTATTTATTGTTGCTGTTCCCAAATTAACCCGTATAGTGCTACGTTGTGTACGAACAAAAAATGGTTTGCGGTAATCAGGAGGCACAGGGTCGAGAATAGTTGCGCCCAGCGACGCTTCCCATTCGTACCATGCGCCCGGTACCGAATCAACAGAGTATACCTGAATAATATCACCGATACAAGGGCTTGCCTCGCCATATACCGGCCCCGCATTTTGCGGATAACCCCTGACAGAAAGCGAACTGACAAATGACTGAGAAACGAGAGAAGGAGATGAACTCAGGATGCGGACTTTATAATTTGTGCCGGGCTGCAAATCAACCGGTAATGTGCAATGTATTGTACCGCTAACCGAATCGGCCTTTTCACCAATCACCAGCGGATTTCCGGCAAACGAACCATACTGATTGGATAACTGAACCGTGAAATTATTATACAGCAGAATTGGATCAATACCCTGTGGCTCAAACTTCACAGCATCCCAAATAATATCGCCGGATAATCCGGTAGACGACCATACTACCACTTTATTATTTGTGCCTGACTGAAGATAATATACACCAAGATTTTTCCATGAGCCGCCGGATGTCATGTTAACAATGATGCGCGTTGTATTACTATCGGAGTCAACAATATCAACAGGCACAGCAGTGCATGCCGTTGGGTTATTAGGATAATTAATGGAAATAGTATAATATCCACTGTAGGTTATTACAGGAATAAATACAGCTCTTTCGTTTGATCGCCGGGTAGCAGCAGATGCAGTATTAATAACAAAATTACTGCCAAAATAGCCGCCCGGAGTAGTACGTCCGCTCCAGTGATGATAATCACCGTAAAGATAGCAACGCGAATCGTTATTATCAACGATTACTGTAGGTACAGATGGAGCAATCTCTTTGCGACCGAAATCGCCGGTAACAGTATAATTAACAGAAATAGCTTGACCCGGGCATACCTGTGTTTCGGATACACCGGACAGTTGTAATGAGCTACCGGGTAAGGGACAGCGCGATACCGACCAGCACAAAGCATAAGCAAGAAGTGTGTCGCCCTGGGCCGTTAGTCCGGTCACTCCGCTATGATCCAGGAAAAAGCCGACACGACGTGCAGGGGCAATAAAATTATTTTTCATCATCGCGCCCCGTTCATATCCAAAAATTGAGATATGTGCATCATTTGCATCCACGGTGGCAATCATATAGGCCGAGGATGATGGATAGCCCCAGTTTACTTTATGTACCGGTGATGAATAAACATTAACAGGCGCTTCGGCCAGATGGCCTGCCAGTTCATGGCTGCTGTCCGATATTTCAATCCTGTTGCGTGGCGAAGAGATGCCATAATCAGTATTGAGCATGCCATAAGTATACGACATATCATCGAAAAGTTCAGGTTTAAAACAGATAACAGGAATAGCGGCTTCGCGTAATTTGGTTTTTACCGAATTTTCATTCACCGATGAAGAGATAACAGCCAAAGAAGCACATCCGGCGTCTTCTTTTACCATATCATCATCATCCCTTACCCAAACAGAATATCCCAGATTTTCGATGCGTGATTTCAGCGCGACATCGCCGGTATTAAGTACATCATTCCCTACAGCAAACAGAACCTGGTTAGGGATAGCTGTATTTACAGTAATATTGAGTGATTCAACCGGTGTTGACCCGCAGGGATGATCGGCAAAGACACGGACAATACCTGATACATTGCCCATATTGACCCGTATCTTATTTGAATTAGCTCCATCGAGAATAACGCTTCCGGCAGGTACTGTCCAGTGATATTGCTGAATGCCGTAAACAGAGGCCACTTCAAAAACAGCTTCAGTTCCCGCACATACAGAGACAGGTCCGCTTACCGGCCCAAGTGTAAGATTGGCCGGAATAACATTTACATAGCCGGGCTTTTCTTCACGATCGGTAATAAGCGTATCATTACACGAGACACCTTTTGAATTAATAGTTGCCCAGAGATTAACTGTTTTTAGTCCAGGCGTGGAATACCGAACAGTCCATGGCCCCTTGCCGGTGGTTCCGGGTAATAAACTGGCGCCCTGCCCAAAATCCCATTGCCAGTCAACGGCGCACACCGACATATCAGAGAAAGTAATATCCTGATCGGTACAAACACTGATATCATATTGTTTATGATCCCACAGAAGGTCGGGCAGAGGTATTTCTTTGACTTTAAAATCGGCTTTACAGAAAAAAGCACTATCGCAAATAATTGTATCACCTGGAATCGGATTGGGATCAAGAGTATCCTGCGAATGATTCCACACATCCTGATACCATACGGCAAGGTATGCATCATTATTTGTACAGTTACCAAAAACACAAGTACTTCCGCTTTTATAGCCAAGATTAAATGGTTCAGGATTGATGGCCCATTCCTTTTTAAAATATGTTTTATGATAAACAGGATCGGTAATGCGTGTAGCGCCGGTGATTAGTTTGCCGATTGGATTGTAACCGACCATAGCGATCCAGTTATCACGGATACCAACACCGCAGAGTGTCCCACTCGCAACAGTGTCAGGGAATGCGCCATAGAAAGTACGCACAGTCATGTCAGGACGGACGATAGTAATCGTGGGATCGCCACCGGCATATTCACCAATCAGCTGTCCATTGATATATTGCACCTCACGGTTGGGATAACGTGCGGCAGACGACCCCATAACATAAATGTAGCCCTTAGCATCGGCATGAATATATCCATTACTTGTACGGAAAGAGTTTTTACATCCATCGCTTTTAATGGTAGAGAGGAACTGGCCGCGTTGAACCACGCCATCGGCAGGATTTATTTCGCAATAGAAGCCGATATGAACAGCAGAGCAGAAACCCCAAAGGGCATCATACCTGTCGGTGATCACCGTTGTGAAAGTTCCATGATTAGTATTCTGATCACATACACCACCATGTTTCATAGCTTCTAATTCAACCGAAGTTTTACCGTTCCACCGGAATACACCATTGGAATTGGCCTGTTCACCGAGGGCATAGAGTTTTCCGTTTTTGCCGATATTAATTCTGTAAAGACGGCTATCGGCCTGGTCAAGCCCCAGATATCCGCCTTTCATGTCATAGGTTCGCCAAAGCCAGATGTAATTATTAGTTCCATCATTTTTCCAGCAGCGTAAAAAATTCGATTGCACGGCCAATCCTGAATTTTCACCGCAAATAGGAACAGCGGGATTATTCAATACATCATTGTTAAATCCAACAACAAATACCGTATCATTTAAAATAGCAATATCCTGTGGATAATCTGACTGTGTATTATAAACATCACCATAGGGGCCAACAGATGAAGGCGCATTGGTTGTATTACCTCCCGGTGTTTTAATAATACCGGAGGGTGAGATGACATACCATTTTTTTTGTGTGATATTCAGAACAGCCACATTGCCGAGATCATCAATATCGGCGCGTAATGTACCGGTACTGCCTAATTGAGCAATCGGCACGGTCCACAACAAAGCGGCGGATGAGTCGAGTACCGATACACCCCAGTCGCCGGCCACAACCATACGGAATGCTCCCCAATTTTGCATTTCATATGTATTAATCAGTGTGCCAACATTAATTACTTTAAGAATAGTATCTGCCCAACGGTTGAGGACAATAATTTTTCCGGGCGAAGAGTTATTTGCCCCGTTAATGCTGGTAGTGATCCATGCCGGATGACCCGGCCGTTGAACTTGTACCGATGGAAAATTTCCGGCCACATACAGTTTAAAACGATCACCAACACCCACATTCACCGGTTTATTATTGCCGGATGGCCCGCCAAGATAAGTAGCCGCTTCGACATGGAGGTTGCGTATAGATTCTTCCTTTTCATTATCAATCATCAACCGGTAGATTCCAACATCTTTCCATTCGTTATCACTGGCGCCCAGTCCTTCGCAATAAACCGGGTCGCGGCTTTGCTGTTTGGAATAAATGGTTCTGCCGTCATCGGGCGACATCCATGCTTCGTAGTTTGTGCAATAATTTCCCTCGTTGCACACACAATTAGGATCGTTGAGAGGGCCAATAATCATAAAATTTGCATTAAGGAAGCGTTCACTGTATCCGCCACCACCACCTAAACTGCCGCTATGAGTTGCGCCATAATAAAACAGCCCGTTTGAAGTAACAACAGCAATGCCTTTTATCCGGTCGTTGAGGTAATCCCATCTGTCGCCCTGCCATTCCCATGTACCCTGCTGATTAACCATCACCATCCGCTTATTATCCCAGCTGCTGTACATACCTCCGTTCGCGGTAGCGCCGCTGGGAGTGAGATTACACCAGTTAGGCCCGCGGGATATATCGCGCCATTGCTTGTTTCGCGGGTCATAAACCCAGATGGCCTGCGGTAATGCGGCATAGGGAAAATCAGTTGACATGCCACACGTAAACCCTTCAGGTCCGCCGATATCAAGTTTTTTATACGGATCGCGGTAACCAAGAAAATATCTAAAGTAGCCACCGATATAATCAGTAATAACCAGGTGTGGGCCTCCATTCTGCACCGTTGCGCCACGCGGAGGAGGCGGAATATCTTCGAACCGCCAATAGCCATCTTTCACGCTGAACTTACCGATTTTCTGCCATCCGTCAACAGCCCTTGACTGAAACCAGACAAAAATAGTATCACCAATAGCAACACGGGGATGTGAATGGCTTTCCATCCATACGCTTTCATCAGCCGGGTCGCCGCCGCGGGCTATAATTTCGGCTGACGGGAAAACATCGTTATTGCCAATGGTGCGATGGATGCCTACACTTAACTCTTTCCATCCTGTTGGATACAGCAAATAATTGTTCGTGTATTGTAAAATGAGCCCTTCGGTGTATTTGGCCGTGTGCGCAAATGCAAAAATATCATTGCCATTAGTGTATAATTCATCTATACTATATAGATACGAAGGCATTTCAGCCACCTTAATCCATTTATTGATAATAGTATCATGGTAATACAGAGCTTCAGGACATGAGGCCTTATTATCATAATCATTGCCATAACCAATCCATGCATATGCAAGGCCGCGCCGGTGCAATAATGTTTTAACCTCAAAATCATCCACATTCCATTGCGCCTCTCCGGCGTAACCGCCAATTAACGGGCATTTTGAAAACCCATCATTTACTTTAACCCAAAAATCAAGAGTATCCAGAGACGGATTAACAGTATGCGCCTGCTGCAAAAAAATGAAACTGACACAAAGAAAAATCAATATATTTTTTAACCGGAACATGACATTTTTGTATAATACCGTTTAGAACAATAAACTAATCCTGTTTTCTCCGCATAATACCAAAATAATAACAACATCTATATCTTTACCATATACAAATTTACATAATAATTTTCATCAGATGGCCGTAGAATCGGACAGAAGAGAGACAAATAATAGACAATTATTTAAACCCGGATTTTTCAGTTGAAAAAACTCAACTGAAAAACGCTCTTGAAAATCTAATCGTTAG
>CAZRNJ010000122.1:0-7570 GCA_964601385.1 uncultured Bacteroidales bacterium
CGGGCGACTGGACGATGTTGTCGGGTGAGAGGAAGCGGCCAATTACGGGGTCGTAAACGCGGCCGTTCATATTAATCAGATTGTATTTGTCTAAATGCTCGTGGCCGGTGAAGCCGCGGTCGAAGTATTTTGCGCCTTTCTTATTTGTAAAGGTATAATCTGCAGGGTTACGGCGCCGGCCCCAGGCATCGTAACTTAACTCTTCGAGCAGATGACCCTGTTCATCTGTAACATGTGTGTACGACCCGAGGTGGTCTTTACAGATATAATACATAGTATCATTACCCTGGTTTTGAACAAATATTGCAGCCAGACCGTCGCCTGCTGCAATATAATGCAATTTGCGGGTGCCGGCTGTGGTCACTTCTTCTTCGTATGCGCCATGATAATGCTTTGTCCGTTTTAATACGCCGTCTTCAAAATCAAAACTCCGGATGCGCTGCTCAAAATTATTGTAATACAACTGTGTAGAGTAATAGCCCTGCTGCTCATCAATACGGCTTACCTTGTTGTATTCGTTGTACCATACCTGCTGGTCGTTGTCGGACATGTAAGGGTCAACAGCGGTAACTGCATGAGACCCGGCGCCATTACCATATTGGTAAGCTCCCAGGTGGTTTGTATTGTCAATATTACCGTTTGCAGCATAGGTGGTATGGTAGCTGTTTATCAGCGCGGCTGCATTATCTGTTATTGTTATTGAGGTTAGCCGGTTAAGTCCGTCGTAACCGAAATCCTCTTTTAGCCCGTTAATAATGTTTTTACGGTATTCGAGGTTGCCGGTGCTGTGATTGAATAGGTATTCCATATTTTGTATTGAGCCGGTACTAATGCCGGTAAGATAACCGAGTGCATCGTATGATTTAGTAGTAATCAGTCCGTTGCCGTTTTGATACGCCAGCAACTGGCCGCGTGCATTATACGACATCGCCTGCCAGATGGTTGATGAGTTGTTGGCGCGTGATACCTTTTCCATATAACCAAAAGTATTATAATTATTGGTAATGGCAAAACCGGAGGGGTAGGTTGTAGTTACCGGCCGGCTGTATATATCGTAGGTAAACTCAAATGAAGCAGTTGTTCCGTTTCTTTCTTCGGTGCGGCGCAGCCGGCCATACTCATCGTATTGGAATTTATTGGTGACGCCGTTATTGCCCTCTATCATGGCAATCATTCCAATGCCGTGCTCTTCGGTGTCGTAAATATAGCTAATTACATTGTTCTCTGTTGCATCGCTTTTTGTTTTTAGCCGGCCCAATTGGTCATACTTCATAGTAAATGTATTGCCGCGTGCATCGGTTTGGTTAGTCAATTCGCTCAGTATATTATAATCATAGGTAGCAATACCGGCATTAGCATCAATTAGTTTTGTTTGGCGCCCAAAATCATCATATTCCATTGTTGTTGTTGTACCTGCTGCGGTTATGCTTACCGGCAGCCCGGCACTGTTATATTCATAGGTTATACTGCCACCGTCATCCTGAGCAGTAATAAGGTTGCCAAGGGCATCAAATGTTTTACTTGACCGTTGTCCGTTAGATACGGTAGTGTTAACTGTTTTACCCGAATAACTGATGAAAGTAGTAACAGCGGGCTGGATAATTTTTGTTATTCGTTTTAATACATCATTGTATTGGTAGTGTGTTGTATTATATGAATTGCCGTCAAAATGCGGTTCGGTAACATTGTCAACCTGGCCGAAGTTGTTATAAAGTGTTTGGGAAACAATATCTTTTGTTCCGTCAAAACTCTTAACCTTACTGCCAATACTGCGGCCAAGGCAATCGAAATATTCGGTTGCTACATTGTTTATTCCCTGGGCAGACGAAGTAACAGTGTAGCGGCTGTACAGCGGATTTGTACCATCGGCCCATTGCAGTGTGGTTGTTTGTTCAATACCTGTGGGCGAAATTTGTTTTATCAATCTGCCAAATCCATCATACTGAAATCGTGCTTTGAGCCCGTTCGGGTCAGTAGCGGTTAATACCTGTCCTGTTCGGTTATCGTAGGTTGCTGTTGCTGTATGACCTAATCCGTTTACTGTTCGTATCGGGAACCGGCCTTTGGTGTCGTAATATGCCTCGCTGAAGCGTGGTTCGTCAGCACCTGTAATTTCGGTACGAATAACATTGCCAAAATCGTTATATGAATATGTTGTTGACACGCCAACATCTAGCGACTGTGTAACTAAGTGTCCATTAACCGGGTCAAAGGTGTATGATGTTGTACGGGTATATGGTGCTTTTCCGGTAAGCGTGCTTGTTGATGTTACTGTTTGCGGTTTATATGGTCTCCATGAACCGGCGGATGAATAATCAGAATATGTTGTAACACTAGTTCCTGTGCCATTAACAGCAGTAGTAACTGTCTCTATATTTCCATCGGCAACGCCTGATCCGTAATTATATGTTGTGCTTGAACGTATCCCCTTTAAGACGTCTTCACTCTCGCTGTATGACAGGTAGGCGAAATAGTGCTGGCTATGATCAGGATAGGGATAAATTGTATACTGATTATTAGTTTGTGATATACTTTGGGCAGTAGTGCTGGTACCATACTCTGTAATTATTGTTACAGGAGTTGAAAAGTAATACGGAGAATTAAAATCAAAAAACATGCGGGTTGAAATGTCAGTTTGAAGATTTCTTGCTTCAAATTGCTGGAAATTCAGAAATCCTTTGCCTTGTTTGTGTACACTCGCCCTGGAGTAATTGTAAGTAATCTCATTTGTGCCATTAAGGCCATTGTCAGCGGAAAGTGAGGTAACCACCTTCATTGAGCCGTTTATGCAAGCCAGCGGATAAGGTAGCCAATCATATATATAACCCACCAATTGTGAGAGCGGTGTATATTGCAGGTGTGTTTTAACATTTAATCCGTTAACAATATCAGTTACAAGGTCGGATTGATTGTTTTTATTTGTAAAATATACTTTATTAGGACTAAAATAGTCAGTTGACCCATCACCGTCAAAATCACTAAACCAGTAGTTTTCTTTAATCTGTTTAATATCATGATAGACAAAAAATCTACTGTACATTGGCGAAGGAGGGATATTAGTAGATAATGCCTCGCCTGCATCCGGGATCAGTTCAATAAAACTATTACCACGACTGACAAAATTTTTATAAATAATGTAATCGGAGCCCTTTTTCATATAAAGGATATCATCTTTCCCATCGCTATTAATATCCATTATATGGTAAAAATCATCAGCAGTACAGGTGTAGGCAAGGTTTAAGTTTAACATGCTTACCATGTCCGAACCAGCAAAAATATCAAATCCAGTACCTTTAGAATATCCTAACTGCCATTCAAAAAACGTCGAATCGTAAGTTAAATAGTCCTTTTTCCCGTCACCATTAAAATCTGCAAAATAAATTTTATTATTCGTTAAGTTGTTGTCGGTAAATAAAAATTGAATTGCTTGTGTGGAGCCAACAAACTCGTAAACCATCCCACCGTTAACAATATCTTGTTTACCATCACCTGAAATATCTTCAATATATACTTCATCTATCCATGATTGCGGATGTATAAAAGTAAAAGTACTGCCAATCTGTCCTGTACTATTTAATAACCAGATATGGCTGGTTGTATTACTACTCTGGTCATCATCAGGGTTTTCAGGCATATCAGCAATATCTGTTATTCCATCGCCATTGAAGTCGCCGGTAAATATCCGGTTTGCAGTTACAGTAATATTAACTGTTGTAGGGTTTCCTAAAGAATTAAATAATAGAATAGATATTGTTGAATTGATTTTAAGTAGCATATCTTGTATATTGTCGCCATTGAAATCACCCGGACTGATAGTCATCTCTGAGGTATGTACAGGATATTCACCAGTATATGTCCATGTGAATGTGCCATCTCCGTTTCCCAAACACAAATTCCAGTCAGCCAACTTATCATTTCCATAGTAATATTGTGGTGGGTAATAAGGATCGCAATCAACAGGGTTGATAATACCATGGTCTTCTTTCCAGGAAAATTTTGTTAAAAAAATATCCGATTTGCCATCACCGTTGTAATCACCAAAATAAGGAATATAATTATATGATTCCCTTATATGATGCGCACAGCCACGTTGATCAATTATCTGAGTATCGTTAAAGAAATCATTATTGATACCTTGAAAAGAATGTAACATATTGGCCGGAACACCATCAGCCCCCCATACAATTACTGTTGGATTCAATTTAGTACCATCCATTCCTGTCTCGGTGACAGTAGCCAGCTGTGAATAAATATTTTCGGTATAGGTAAAATCATATTCGCGAACTATCACACCATTGATTAATGTTTTTATTTTGCGCAACAGGTTGGTTTGGGGTAATTCACTACCTGCTATGTAGGATGAGTTTTTGTCTACACGTTCCGAATAGTATAACTCCACACTGTTGTATGGCGCGAGCCCGGTATTGCTGTTTCCGGTGTAATCAATCCTGTCGAGCCGGAATTCGCCTGCATTTTCAATATAACTGTATGTAATATAATTGCCGTTTTTGTCGGTTATTTTATTTATTAACCAGAATAATACTGCACCATCGGAACGGCCGGGAGCTTCAATCCTCGAATCGTCGGTATTACCGAATTCTAAAGTATTCCCATCTTTTGTTACTACGCTGAACCATGTGTGTCCTTCGAAAATGATTTTCGAGAAACTTTCGGACTCGGTTACATAATAATTATTTGCTGCATCAAAAAACAAACGGTTACCGTTATATATGAATTTATTTTCAGCGTAATCAATACCGGCCACATAGCCATCGTGATAAATATCGGAACCGATACGCGTGATGACCGATAATCCTGTAAGGTTCCATTTTAAACCAACATTGCCATTTCCACCCTGGCTGTTATATTCAATAGATACGGATGGCGCTACTCCTGCTGTGCCGGGTGGAACAACGATCGGGATTGAATAGGTTGCAGCACCATTGGGTGTAACTGCGACACTACCCGCTGTAGTACCTACGGGAAGAGATGTGTTTATCGTTCGGTTAATATCTGGTGGGACAGTCTGGTATATTTGCGGCAAAAGCATCTTCTCGTTTATATCAGCCCTGAACTTACCTGTTGATGCAGGGATGTATTTAAACCCTGGGTTCAGCCGCACATAATCACGGGCATGATAACCAAAATTGCCGTAGCGGTTTTGGTCGTCGGTAATTACAGCATCGTATCGTGTATTTTGTGCATTCATTAATGCACAGTACAGCAGGCCGGCTGCAACAAAGCAATATGTTTTTTGTAATTGCATAGCTGTTGTATTAAAAGCAACCGGTTACTTTTTTTTTAATTCGGCGTTTTCTTTCTCGAGCTGTTCAACACGTTTGCTTAGCTCTATGGTATACAGTGTTAGTTCCTCAATCTTTTTCATCAGTATGCCGTCCATCTCACCTAGGTTCACTCCTTCTTTTTTAACTTCTTGTTCCGATGGGACATCAGGCAGGTGTTTGTGTGCTTTTATATATTGCTCTACCTCGTGCAGTGTGGGTAGTTTATATTCATCGGCAAAAACAGCATCCTGCCAGTTCTCTATTTTTACTTCAACCATTGTGGCATACAGTCCGCCTTCGTTGGTTATGTATGCCGCGTTCTTGTAGTCGCCCGATCCGTCGGTGCGTGCTTTGATGAACCGCCATCCGTCGGCTGTCATGGCAATGCCGAGCTGGCTGCCATCGGCCGTGTTATCCGAGCTTCGCCATACACTGCCCAAGGGGGTAACTATCCTGGTTTGTAAATTCAATTTTGTCCAGGGTAAGGGGCTTGTACCATCAATGGTTAAGACGCCGTTATTCAGGTGCAGCTTTGTTACCGGGGCATCGGTGCCTATACCTATGGCTTTTGCCGGCTGATTATAATAAAGCCCGCTGTTATTGGCATTCCATAAACCGGTAAAATCGAGCGCTGCGCCGTTCTTCAGCAAGTTACCGGTGAAATTTATATCACCGTTCACATCTAGTGTATGCGCCGGTGCATTGGTGTTTATCCCCACATTTTTACCCGGTTCGGCATAATGTATTCCGTTGGGGTTTTTCAGCCATAGTCCTATGTCGCTGCTGCCATATTTAAGGTTTGTAAAACTGAGGTTTGTGATGGTGGCGGTGTTGGCATTAAATGTTGTTGTCCGTAAATTACCATCAATCTCTGCACTGCCGCCTAAGCTGAGCTGCGCGCTTTCAATACCCATTATATCTTTGTTTATGCCTATTTTACCGTTTTTAATCATTATAAATTCCTGAAAGGCGCTGCCATTGGGGTTATCAACAAACAGTACTCCTGCCTGCCTGTCGTCTTCTCCCAATCCGGGCGCAAACCTGATCCATCCGCCGGCTACGGTCTGCATGCCCACACCACCCCATTCAATAATCTGTGTGGGTTCAAGCGAAATATATGGCCCGCTGTAATGGGTGCCGTTAAATTCAACCCCTGCGGCCTCTATCCGCCAGCCATCTGCTGCTGAGCCCTGCCATAATCCCGGCATACTATAGGGTACTCCGTTCGTTAATAAACTGCCGGTAAAATTTATGTCGCCGCCTACGTCAAGTTTGTAATGTGGGGCATTGTTACCAATTCCGGTATTGCCGTTGTTATTGGCATTAATTATGGTATTATACTCGTAATCGGTTGAACTCTGTATGAACAAGTCGTTGTTCGTGGTGTAGATGCTGTTCTCAAACCCTGTTTCAACATTGTATGCTGCAATATGTAAGCTTGAATCGCCTATCTGTATCTGGTTGGTTACCTTTAATGCAGGGATGGCGAACATCACTGTGTCGTGCAGGAGTGAGGTGTTGATTAACCGGCCGCTGTCGCCAATGGCAAGCAGTCCGCGGGCTAAGCCGGTAATCCGCAAATCGGGTGTTGTAATACGGGTGCCAACAGTAAGCTGTTTATTTATCTGCAGGTCACCGCCGGAAGTAAACTGTCCGCGTATTATATTGTTGGTTTTAAAAACAAGCGGCTTGTTGTTGAGTGTACCGATAAAACTATTGTCGGTTGCGTTGTTACCCGAAAGCGACCATTTGCGAAATCCGCGATTATCTAACCAGTTGTCGATGTTGCAGGTGTCCATCCACCGACGCATACATTGCATAAAATGCATGCTCCACCCGGGAGGAAGTCCGCGATCATCGTCTTTAACTAACTGATTTTCAACACATTGTACAGGGGGGCAAAATTAAAAGCAGGTTTAACAAAACCAGCGTAAATAGTGACTTCATAGTATTTTGTATTTGCAGGTTAATACTAAAACTAAAACAACTGATGGTATAAAATAATCATCGTTGCGAAATCAATTACAATTTTACGTAAAAAATTATATATGGTTATTTTTTTTTGAGAAAATGTAATGTTAAATTTTTTAAATTATTAAATTAGAAATAGTTAAGACCAATTTAAACCCGGTGGGATTTTGGCCTTGCCTTGTTGGCAGGCAGGGTTAATGCAATAGAAAACCTTCTATTGCATTAAATGGGTTTAGTCCATTTACTGTGGACTATTACAATTATCCCAAATTATTCAATAGAAGTATCTGCAAAGAGACGAACTATTTGAATTA
>CAZRNJ010000123.1:0-5228 GCA_964601385.1 uncultured Bacteroidales bacterium
GATACTCCCGAGACCTTCAAAAACTCTTTAAAATTTCTGGTGCGCAACAAGATCAGTGCCGTATCTTTCAATGTACTTACTCCTTATCCGGGTACACGTACCTTTGAAAAAATGAAAAAAGAAGGCCGGCTATTACATCAGGAATGGAAACAATTCGACCATAACACAGTTGTTTTCAGGCCACAAAACATGACGCCATTCGAATTACAAAAAGGCAAAACATTAACACGCCGGAAATTTTACAGCCCGGGCAGTATCCTGTACCGTTTTTGGGGCAATCTACAAAATCCGGTAATTTATATGGCCATGAACTATGCGCATGTCAAACAATCAAAAATAGAATATAAACGGCTGAAAACGCTGAAACACCAAATGCAGTAAGGTTATGGTTTCCGGAACCAATCTTTATTTTTCACTAAGGGATCAATAGCGATATACCTCATCATTACCTTTTCGCCGGAAGGAATTATCAGAAACAGATGATCGGGATCGGTGGTAAATTGACCGGTGATCCGCCGGTAAGCAGTTATCGTCATTGTGTCGGCATCGCGACCAACAAGAGTTAATACAAACCATCTGTTTTTAAAAGACAAATTACAATCGGATGTGTCTGTTATAAACCGGTCGAAATGTATGCCATTGAACAGTTGAAGGTAACTGATGATATTAAACGTATCGGGTTTTGAAAGCTGAATACCATACCCATCATAAAGAGAAACCGAATTATTTTCATCATGCAATATGCGGTATGAATCACCGGGATTTGCAGGAAAATCCATTTGCACCATACGCAAATCACTCATGGAATAATTGAATAATAAATTACTTCGCCAGAAAACGGGCTCACAATTAAAAACCTGTTCAGTAAAAAATTTATAGCCGGGGATATGTATTTCAAAAATTTTATTTTTCATTTTCAGGTAAGTATGTTCACCTGATGACGTATCAGTAACAATAGTATAACTCTTAATTACGCCAACCATACCCTTATAAATAACGTTATATCCGGCAGTATTAAGCAGTTCATCAACAGCTTTGTGCCTGCTTCGCGACACCGGAGAAAGCAAACGTATATCATTTACAAGAGTGATAAAACCATTTATCTTTTTATCATTACCATCCAACGAGTTATTAATAACCCATGCTGATGTTTTTCTGGAAAGCACGAGGGATGTCCCTTTGTGGCGGATCACTATAGAATGTATCCGTTCAGGCGGGCCGGGAGCAAAATCAATATCTGCCTTGCGTAATACGCCGTTGTCTCTTCTGTAAACAAGATAAACAGTAAGCGCCAGAAGGATAACAGCCAGAAAAAAATAAATATGCTTTTTTCGCATTCTAACCCGCATTATTATAAGCGTACTTTTTTCGCCGGAAAAAAGAAAACAGCAACCCAGAAATAATAACCAGCGCCAGAGGTAAAAGCGTATTCACTCCTTTCCAATAAATGGCCTGTTCGGCTGCCCTGGTTTTATCTATCAAACGCAACCGCAGTGTCCGGCTTCTTAAGGCGCTGATTTCGGCATTACCGGTAAGGTAATGAACCACATTCATAATAAGTTCCCGGTTCCCGAATGTCTGATTGGTATATCTGTCATATCCCAAAGGAGAGATCATTGGGCCCTGTGCCGAATTTTTAACATGATTGCTGATAATATCACCATCAGCACAAATAAACATCGTTGTTGGCTTACTTGCTTCACGGAAACGGAATTCCGGATCGGCCCCAAACTCGCCAATCATACGGTTTACAAAAGCTGAACGGAACGTACCCTCGAGGATAACGGCAACAATCAGATTTTGTTTATTAAATGTTGCAGGATCTGTTTTTTGTCCTACCTCAGCCAGCGAAATCAAAGCAGGCAAACGAACAGTTGATGAGTAAGCGGAAGAATGTAAAATAACCTGTTTTCTGATCTCCGCATTTTTAAGTGTGTCAAGAGTGCCTGTAAACTCCGATTTTACAAGATCAATGCCTTTGGTAAGCGCATGACCGGAAGGCGGCAGCAGCAAAGGATAATAAAACCACGGAACAGGCGTAAAACGAGAACTGTTTTGTTCCCCGGCAGCTATAGGAATAACATTACAACTCAGATCCTTCAACAGTTCGGTATTAATGCGCACACCATACCGGAAGAGCTGGTCGCCAAGATTAATATCATTAACCAGAGCTATTGAATAGCCGGCCGCCAAACTGTCGGCATTGATCAGTGCCGGATCCAAAAACCAGAGCACCTTACCACCCTGCATTATATATTGGTCAATTACAAATTTATCCTTTTCGGGAAACGGTTTCCGTGGAGCAGCAATAATAATTGCCTTATAGGGATCCAGGCATCCGGGGCCCGTAATCGTACCGCGGTCAATGCGAAAAAAACGGGATAATTCACGGCTGATATCTCCTGCCTCAAACTCATCCAGTTCGCCATGTCCCTCAAGAAAAGCAATGGATTGAACCTGTTCGGTTATAAGATTGCGCAGGCCAAGCATAAATTCATATTCAAACGTTTCAATTGAACTGTGAATATTTTCGTCGGGCGATAAATTTTTATTATTCCGCAACAGATTAACCGGCATTTCATATTCTTTATATCGCATGATTGCGCCGGGGAAAATAATTTTTTGAATAACCGTGCCTTCATCATTCTTATCATGCGTATTAACAGGATTTAAACCCCGGTCAACAAGATCGGCATAATACTTACGACGCCGTTGCTCGTCGGTATCTGCCGAAGGATTAACAAAAGAATACTGAAGATTTTTCCCTGCGTACACCCTGAATTCATTCATCATTTCAGTAAGCGCGCGCTGCATACGAGTGAATCCGGCCGGCAGGTCGCCATCAAGATATATTTCGATATAAACAATATCGTTAAGGGATGATAACATTTCTTTGGTTACCGGTTTAAGCGTAAATTTCTTTTCGGAGGTAAGATCAATACGGAAGAAAAATGACGAAGAGAAATAATTCAACATAATAAGCGCGATGCATGCGAGCAAAAACTGCAGTATGCTCCGGATCAGCTGCTTCTCTATTTTAGGATGAGTCATCACCATTTTCTTTTCTGTAAGAAAAACTGAGTACTGTAAATAAATAAAGCAATGCAGGAAAAGAAATAGACCAGGTCGCGCGAATCAATCACACCTCTGCTAAGCGACTCGTAATGGTAATTTATACCCCATTCGCTGGCTCCCTTGCTTGCAGTAAGAAATGATGCAACATAATCGAACCCAAGGTAAAAAAATAAACAGAGGATAACAGCGAGAATGAGCGCAACAACCTGATTTCCGGCTGCAGCAGAAGAAAAAATACCGATAGCCGTATACGTTGCCGCTAACAGAAACAACCCGGTAAAAGAGCCCCAGGTTGCGCCGGTATCAATATTCCCCGGAGGATTCCCCAGCAAATAAACAGTAAAAAAGTACAATAAACAGGGAATAAGCGATAACAGCACAAGTGTAATTCCGGCAAAATATTTGGCTAAAATAATTTCCATCTCACTTAAGGGCTTGGTGAGGAGCCATTCCAGCGTGGCCGATGTTTTCTCTTCGGCAAAAAGCCGCATGGTAACCGCAGGAACGAGAAGAAGGAACAGCCAGGGAGCAGTAATAAAAAAATTATCCAGCGTGGCATATCCCGATTGAATAATATTCAGGGGCCCGGGCAAAACCCATAAAAAAAGCCCTGTGGAAAGCAAAAAAACACTCACCACCACATAGCCGGCAATAGAACTGAAAAAACTGCTGATTTCTTTACGGAATAATGGTATCACTCTGTAACTTTAATTAACGGTTGTGCAAAATTATATTTATCTTTGATTTTTCGCTATTGTTTCGACTGAAAATATCAACTGTTGTGTGCATTATTTTCTGGCTCATCATCTTACTTTTGCAGGTGTTCGGCACTGTTTATGCACAGAACAGCGACAAATTCAGTGATCGTCTGTTTGTATCGGCCAAGACCCATTACGGCTTTATCCTGCCACACAACAAATCCATGGCTTTCTCCATTGACCGGAACTTTCCCGGATGGGAACTCGCGCTAAACATATCATGCAGGCCGGCATCCGGCTATGGCCGCCTGTACAACTATCCCCGGACCGGTATTGGCTTTTTTTCAGCCGTCATGCATCAAAATGATGTCTTTGGCGAGGTATACGCTCTTTACCCGTTTATCAACATTCCAATTAATAAAAAAAATTATCGTTCATCTATCAACTATCAGATTGGCTTTGGATTTTCGTATCTCACCAAAATCTGGGATAAAGAAAAAAATCTGAAAAATATCGCCATCGGCACACACGAAAATATTTACTTTAATTTCGGGCTTGATGGCCGGACCATTCTTATTCAACGGCTTGAAGCGACAGGCGGTATCGGCATTACACATTTTTCGAACGGGAACATTAAAAAGCCAAACCTCGGCATCAATTATATCAGTGCATCGGCAGGGCTGATCTACAAAATCAACTCCGCTCCGGTTTTATATACACATCCGTCACTGCTGCCCCCATTACCGGATTGGAAATATTCTGCTGTTCTGGCAGGCGGTGTACGCACATACATGATGGCTTATGAAGGTCTTTATCCATCCTATTCAGTGTCATTTGATGCCGTAAAAAATTTTTCTCATAAGCGTAACCTGGGCGCGGGAGCCGACATCTTTTATAATACTTCTCTAGGTCCATATCTGGATACTCTGGGACTTAACCGCGACCAGTTTACAAACCTCATGCAGGGGGGTATTCACGGTACGCACGGACTTATGTATAACCGTCTTGAAATGATTATTCAATTAGGCGTCTATGTTTATGCCCGGCATAAAGATAAGCCGCTTTATTCCCGTTTCGGAATACGCTACAGCATAGCCAACCGGTGGCTGGCTTCACTTGCACTTAAAACTCATTATGCAACCGCCGATGTGGTTGAATGGGGTATTGGATATTCCATTGCATCCCGCGAAAAAAGGTCAATAGAAGAATGAATACCGGCAAATACATATTTATCATATTTTTCCTTTCAGCAGGAGCAATATTGATCCAGTCCTGCCGTAAAGCTCCGTTAAGCAATGGAGATAAGGCGGTAGAAACACGCCAGGCAGATAAAATAAGAGTGGTGACTGTTTATGATAATTTTGATATTGCCATTGTACAGGCCACAGAAACGAAAGTTGTTGTAGAAGCCGGGGAACATATCATTCCTGTTATAACCACAGAAATAAGCGGAGA
>CAZRNJ010000123.1:5238-7496 GCA_964601385.1 uncultured Bacteroidales bacterium
TCGTAGCCGGATGCGCTGGTTACGTGATTACCGGAGGCCTGTGATCACCGTATACACCGATACCCTTCGTGAGATTTTTTTCAGAGGCAGTTCACGGATTACAACACCCGGGCAGCTCACCGGCCAAAAACTGATTTTGTGGGTAATTGACGATTACTGCGAAGCCGATCTGAACATTGATTACAATCATGTCTTTTTTATTTCATCACGCACAACAATTAGTGATATACGCTTGAAAGGCAAATCGGTATTTCTCGAAATGATGGTAAATAATGGTTGCTCGGTGAAAGCCGAACAATACGAAGCTATGTACGCGAGCATTATTACTTATGCCATTACTGACACATACATCGGTGTTAAAGAAACAATCGTTGCACATCTCTATAACAGTGGAAATATATTTGTGAAAGGATCACCGGAAATTATTGAAAAGAAACGGTTTTCGAAGGGTGATATTTATACCGGATACTAAGGATTAGCCGGCTTTGGCTGATAAAGCCACGATGAATAATTAACCACTTTTATTCCTTTGTAATAGAAGTTCAATATTTCGGTGTACGATTTTCCTTTTTTAGCCATCTGCATAGCTCCTTCCTGGCAAAGCCCAACACCATGTCCATAGCCACGGCCTTTAAAAATCAGATCTTTGCCTTGTTTTTCGATAGAAAAAAAGGTTGACTTCAGGTCCCAGTCCTCCCGGATTTTTTTTAAAAGTAACTGACTATCTCCAATTTTGTAATACTTCATGCGGTGAGGTTGAGAAAATGCAAATTGAGCATCATTGATGAGAAAAATATCAATACTGTTTTTAATCAGGTATTCCTTCCATTGATCAATGCTGATCGTTTTTGTCCAGTGAGCATTACGCAAACCGGTACAGTATGGATCGCTTACCGACCGTAAATAGGGCACATCCGAAAGCCATACATTACCTGCATTCTCTGTTTCACCCCCGCAATTTGAAAAGAAAGTTGCAGATACCAATGCCGTGTCCTGCCAGGACATCACGAGGTCATTCGTTGAATTTACAGCATCAATAATAAACTGGTCGTTACTTAATTTTTTATACACTTGGCAATGTACGCCATCGCAGAGGTTAAATCCTTCGCCGGAATGTTTGGCCATATTCTTTAAAGTATATGTTCTGCTGATAACGGCATGCGCCTTATAAAACTCGGAGTGACGGCCTGTTCCACATTCGGCTTCAACAACGCCGGCCAGATATAACTCCAGATCAACCTCATTAATAATCAGCAGACGTTTGTAATCCAGTTTCACAAAAAAATTGCCATAATAAAGCCGGTGGTTGATTTCAGGATTTACCGGACGCAGCTTAATTACTGCATCAGCAGCAGATGAGATGAACTTTAGCTCATTAAATAAACCGGCCTGACCGGTCTGATCGAACACCGTAATTTTATCGTTCAGCCAGGAAACATACACGGGATTTTTTTCAGTGATGGTCATCACTTTTTTTCCATCACCCATTACTGTATATGAGCCGGAAAATGCAGAAATAACAACTGTTTTAATCAGCTGATCATTAAAGATGCTTACTTTAACCGGTTGAGCGTGTATGCTCAAATCAATTAATAGAAGAAGAATGAAATAATTTTTTTTCATCAGTCACTGACTTTAGCTGCTTTAATCATAAGAACCCTGTTATCCGATATTACCCTGCAAATATACATACCCGGTGGTAAATCGGCCGTATTCAGGTGATAATTTGACACACCCGGCGAGACCTGCCAGCAAGCACCAAGGGCTTTTTTTCCGTTGGAAGAATAAATGCTTACTTCAGCCGTCATGTCCTCCAGTGCTTTGATGGTAAACATCAAATAACTGCCGAATGGCACAGGTCCGGCAGACAGAACCGGCACTGTATCCTGCTGCAGCGGGACAACATCCCTGACCAGAAGGACATCATACCGTATACGATTAAAATCCGCCACATTGATTCCGGTAATTGTTTTCGATTGATACCCTGAAGATGTAAAGGAAAGATTATAGGTACCGGCCTTGATCATCCGGTAGTACCATCCTGAATCGTTGGAATAGATAAAAGAGCTGTCGGCATCATGATTGCTGATAAATATCTTTGCGCGAAGAGGTGTGCCTGAAATTGAGTCGGATACCAGACCGTAAATACCATATCTGCATTGATCAATAAAGTTCAACAATGAATGGAAATTAAAGTTGAAATACTGCGGCAACGAAAGGGCAGAGGGTATTTTATTTGTGCTGAGTTCAATGGTTAC
>CAZRNJ010000124.1:0-7443 GCA_964601385.1 uncultured Bacteroidales bacterium
GCACAAAACTGCTGAGCAGCAGCGATTGGCCAAGAGATGCAATGATAATAAAAAGGATGCTCATAGTTTAATTCCGAGAAACGTCATAAATGCAATGCCCATTAAACCAGTAATAATAAACGTGATGCCCAAGCCGCGCAAGGGCGCCGGGATATTTGAATAGCGGATTTTTTCGCGAATCGCAGCCATAGCCACAATAGCCAGAAACCATCCGAGACCTGAACCGGCGCCAAAGCTGGTGGCTTCGGCCAGTGTTGAATATTCGCGCTCCTGCATCCATAAAGCGCCGCCAAGTATTGCACAATTAACAGCAATGAGAGGAAGAAAAATACCCAGCGAATTATACAGAGGCGGAAAAAATTTGTCAACAATCATTTCAATCAATTGCGTCATGCTGGCGATTACAGCAATAAAGACAATAAAACTAAGATACCCGAGATCGAGCGATGCAAAATCGGCATCGAGCCATACCAGCGAACCCTGCTTCAGCATATATTTTTCAATAAAATAATTTACCGGAACCGTAATTGTAAGCATAAAGAAAACCGCAATACCCAGCCCTGCGCTTGTTTTAACAGTTTTCGAAACAGCCAGATACGAACACATGCCTAAGTAGAAAGCAAAAATCATGTTATCAACAAACATGGATTTAACAAATATGCTTATCAGGTTTTCCATAGTTAATTTGTTTCGATTAATTCTCTGTTTTTTGCGCGCTGAATCCAAATGATTACCCCAACAATAATAAGAGCCATAGGGGGGAGAATCATCAATCCATTATTCACATATCCGGTTGAATAGATACCCAATTTTTCCATTACCGGATAGCCCCATAATTCACCAAAGCCAAGTAGTTCACGAATAGCTCCAAGCCCAACCAGAATTAACCCGTAACCAACACCATTGCCAATACCGTCGAGAAATGATGGCCAGGGCTTATTAGCCATAGCAAAGGCCTCGAGACGTCCCATCAGTATACAGTTCGTTATAATCAATCCTACAAACACCGATAATTGCTTGCTGACATCATAAACAAATGCTTTCAGTATCTGGTCAACCAGAATAACAAGTACTGATATTACGGTGAGTTGCACGATAATACGGATCCGCGGAGGAATGTATTCTCTAATCAATGCAATAACCAGATTTGCAAAAGCCGTAACAATGATAACCGAAATGGCCATAACAAATGCCGGTTGAAGCTTCACGGTAACAGCCAGCGACGAGCAGATACCCAGCACCTGTACCGTAATAGGATTATTCCGGTTTATGGGCTCTGTGATAAGTTTAATATTTTTCGCTGAGAACAGCGATTCTTTTTCTGCCATTACTTTTTATTTTTAATGAGATATGCTTTATAATTCAGTAAACAATCATAAATCATCTTTTGTACGCCAGCAGATGTTATTGTAGCACCTGAAACAGCATCAACTCTGTTTTGACTATTATAAGCTTTTCCTTTTTTAATAACTGCAACAGGATTAAATACCATCTGATCATCAAAAATTACCTTGCCCCTGAAAGGTTGTTTAAAATAATTCTTTGTAATTTCTGCTCCCAGTCCCGGTGTTTCACCTTTATGGTCGAATGTAATACCATAGATGGTATTCATATCTTTTCGCAATGCAACATAACCGTAAATAGGTCCCCACAAACCTTTACCAATCAGCGGAAACACGAAGCACGTATCATTTGTTCCAATGTATCCGCAAAAAACAGGCAGATTACGTAAAGATGCCGGCTTGCTCAATTCATCCTTGAGATTAATAGAAAAGCCGTCAGCGTTGCGCTTCTTTGTTCCGGCGCCATCAACAGTAAAAACATCCACAATAAACTTTTGATACAGCTCTGTTGCATTATCCACGGTGCTGCCAATATTAAGCGATGCAAGAATATATCGTTTTTTCTCAATTTCGATGTTCCGTTCCTGAAACGGTTGCAATTGTAAAGCGGCAAGAGTGAGTAAGACAGCCACAACCACAGCCAGCAGTGTCGCAAAGATAAAGGTATATTTATTACTGAATTCTTTCATGTGACATCAATGCACTTTTATTTTCCCTCTTTTCAGTCGTCTGCTGATATTTCCCTGTACAACCAGATGATCAATCAGAGGGGCAAAAACATTCATAAGCAAAATAGTAAGCATGGTAGCTTCGGGGTAAGCCGGATTGAACACGCGCATTGCAATAATAAGCGCACCGATTAGCAGTCCGTAAACAATTTTCCCTTCTGCTGTCTGCGCGCCGCTCACAGGGTCGGTAGCCATATAAACAGCGCCAAAAGCAAATCCTCCCAAAACGAGATGATAATGAGCCGGGAGTTGCATATAACTATTTGCCGCAATAAGATTAAAAATTAATCCCATACAAAAACCGCCGGCAAATATCGAAAGCATGATACGCCAGGAAGCAATACCGGTAATAAGCAGAAAAAGGGCGCCCATCAGAATAGCCAGTTTAGATGTTTCGCCGATACAACCGGGAATAAGTCCGAAAAATAAATCGCGAAAAGGAATTTCACGGCCAAAACCATCAATGATAGCTGTAGCGCCGGCCGAAAGTTGTCCCAGTGCTGTTTCGCCGGAGTATCCGTCAACCAGTCCTGCTGTTTCAGTCATGCCCGAAACCCACACCTGCGAACCACTGATAAAGCCAGGATAAGCAAAAAAGATAAACGAACGGGCAAGCAGCGCGGGATTCATAATATTCATTCCTGTACCACCAAAAATTTCCTTGCCAAAAAACACAGCAAAAGCAGTAGCTAATGCGACCATCCATAGCGGTATATCCGGAGGCATAATAAGAGGAATAAGCATACCTGTAACCAGAAAACCTTCATTGACTTCATGGCCGCGAACCTGAGCCATAATAAACTCAATGCCAAGGCCGGTTACATAAGTAACAATAATCACCGGCAAAACTTTAATTAATCCAAACAAAAATGCATCAGCAAAGAAAAACGATTGATTAAACACCTTTCCGTGAGCAACGAAATACTGGTATCCGGTATTAAAAACACCAAACAACAGAGGAGGTATCAGTGCAATAATAACCATCACCATAGCCCGTTTCATATCAATAGCATCACGGATATGACTTCCGGCGGATGTTGTAGTATCGGGGACAAAAAGAAAAGTTTCAAAGGCATCGAATGCCGAATGAAGTTTTTCAAATCTACCACCTTTCTCAAAGTGTGGTTTGATGTGTTGAATATATTTCTTCAGCCAGTTCATCCCTGCTCAGCTAATTTCTTTAATAATCAGATTAATCCCCTTTCTTAATAACTGCTGCACTTCAATTTTCGATGTGCAGACGTATTCGCATAAAGCCAGATCCTCTTCAACCACTTCGTAAATGCCAAGGTTTTCTATCTGATCAATATCTTCGGCAAGAATAGCTTTAAGCAAGTGTACCGGTAGAATATCCATTGGCAGTACACTTTCGTATTGGCCTGAAAAAACGAAAGCCCGCCTTCCGCCATGCAGATTTGTATCAGGGACATATTTCCGGTCGGGAGAAAGCCACGACCAGAATGTGCGTGATGCGCTGAATTTATTAAATCCGGGTGATGCCCAACCGAGCAATTCATGATAGTTACCTTCGGGGATCACGGTGATCTGAACATCCGAAAAACCCAGATGGCCATCCAGGGATATTTTCCGTCCTGTAAGCACATTACCGCTGATATATCGAACATTTTCTTCTGTAATATTACCGGCAATGAGTGGTGCAATAGACGATCCACTGATTACCTTAAAATACATTGGTCTTTTCACAACAGGGCCTGTAAGCGCTACCAGACGTGACGTGTCGGTAATTGCTTTCATAAAAAACCGGCCGACAAGGATAACATCCTGAGGATGTATTGTCCAGACAATTTCACCTTTATTGATTGGGGCAATATGATGGATCTGAACACCAGTGTTTCCCGCGGGATGCGGGCCAGTAAACTCATGAAGTGTCAGTTTCCGGCAGTTGGAATAAACAGCCGGAACAGGATACCTCCCGTCAACGCTCAGGTGTATACGTCCGGCAGTTAGTTTAGCCAGCGCATCAATACCTGTCAGAAACTCCGGCTCATAGCCCGAAATCAGATAATCAATATCCGGGGCCAGCGGAGCAGTATCAAATCCTGAGATAAAAATATCCCGGGGCATTTTTGCAGGGTCAGCAATCAGATTAAACGGACGTTGTTTAATAACCGGCCACAAACCCGAATCCAACAGTGCCTGAATAATCATATCCCGGTTCACATTGTTCACATCCTGCCGGGTAAATGGTTTATATTCTATCTCTTTATCAGCGGCAATAATCACTTCCTGCAGTTCGCGCCGTTCAGCCCTGATAATTTCTTTAATCACACCACTCACCGGTGATGTTAAACTGATTTCCGGTTTATTTTTATCGGTCAATACCTTATCGCCTGCCCTAACCCTGTCACCCGGCTTTACAGCCAGACGCGGAACAAATCCGAAATAATCCGATGGTTTAATACTAATCGTTGCTGATAACGGCATCTTCATCGTAACCTTTTCGGCTACGCCTTTTATCCGAATGTTCAATCCTTTCCGAAGATGTTTAACGTCAGGCATGTCATAAAAATATCCATCCAAAAATAAATACTTTCCAGTTATTTTATACCTTTAAAAACAGATTAATAACAAATACTTATAATTAGATGTTACGATCCGTCATCTTTTGCTCACTGTTTATATTTATCCGCTTCTTTGATTTTCAATCTATTGAGGCATCCGAGCCGGATACAATTTACTCAAATACCATAAAAAGCGTATTATTCACACGTTCAGGCAACCTTTTATCCTATCCGGTTATTGATCTGAATAATGGTGAGAAAGCCACCTTGCAGTTCGATTTACTGAACGAACAGGAGAAAACATTCTATTATATACTCGTACACTGCAATATGTATTGGGAGCGAGACAGTTTGCAACCCATAGAGTACATAGACGGGTTTGAGGTTAACCGGATTAAAAACCAGTCGGCATCTATCCTCTCAATCCTGCCATATATTCATTATACTTTGCCAATACCTAATGATGATATACGGCTGAAAATATCAGGCAATTATCTGTTATGTATCTATGAGGATGAAGAAAAAACAAAGCCCGTGATGCAAAAACGACTGTTTGTATGTGAAACAAAAAGCGAAATACAGGCAACTGCGCGACGGGCTACCCTTCCGGTATATGCCGACACAAAACAGGAGATTGATGCTGAAGTAACTTTATATGAGCGCAAGGTCAACGATCCGGAAAACGAGCTGCGTCTGCTGATAATACAAAATTTCCGTCCGGATATGTATGTTGAAGTAAAACCGAAATTCATTCGCGGCAACATCATCAGCTACAATCACGAAGAAGGAAATCTGTTTGATGGCGGCAATGAATTCAGACATTTCAACTCAAAAAATCTCCGCGTCCCCCTTGAAAATATTGATTTGATTGACTACCAAGCGCCGTATTATCATTTTCTGCTGAAACCGGAAAGCGACAGAACATTCACCGGCTATACCTACGGGCAGGATATAAACGGGAAATATTACATTGATGCCGACCTGCGCAATTCACCAGCGCTGATGGCCGATTATGTATATGTACATTTTACACTCCCGTATGATGTACCGCTGATTGACGGTACAGTACATATCCTCGGGGCGATGAGCAACTGGAAGTGCAACGAAAAAAATCAAATGACATATGATTTTGAAACAAAAGCTTACATCGGTTCTATGCTGTTAAAGCAGGGTTATTACAATTATCATTTCGCGCTGCGCGATAAGCTGACCGGAGCCATTGATACGGGCTTCTTTGAAGGGAACAGTTACCAGACCGAAAATGACTATGTACTACTTTTATACGAACGCGTATCCGGGGCTCTTTACGACCGGCTGATCGGGCGAGCGGTTGTAAACACGATCAAACCATTATAGGATAACGCTTTCTGATTATTCCATCAGAATAGCATATCTGCTCATTTCTGCAGGATACTGATCTCACCTCCAACAGCAGTGATATTCACTTTAGCTGGTTTATCCGATGTTCCAATTACGCCTGCACTACGCATCTTACGTGTCTTCGCATCAATTATTTCATCCTTCATAGACGACTGACTAACCGGATAACTCAGCTTTGTATTGGTATGAACAATATCACAATCATAAGCCATGCCGCCAACGGCAAATACCAGCAGGATGTTCGAATAGTTCGCAGAGATAACAATCCCTGTTGCAGTATTTTCAACCGATTTGACCGAGAACTTCCCATAGCTGCTGCGCAGAAAGGCCTTAAAACCTAATGCCGTTAGATTAAGCGTTGAGAATGATGCATCGCAGTCAATGGTATTCACGGTTCCGAAATTATATTTATCCCGGCGTGATGTCAGCCGGGCTTCGTTTACATCATTCAGTGTAAATGATGATGATTTGCTGTTGATATTCAGTCGTCCGGCCTTCTAGATGGTGAAATCGCCATAGTTTGCAGTGAGTATTCCATTTTTTATTTCATTGATCACAGCATCACCAAACGAGAGCGAGATTGTTGCCGTTGAGTTGAAATCATGAGCTTTCAAACTGCCATAGGAAAGATCAATCGTTACATTGCCGGCCAGATCATCGCAATAAATATCGCCGAATTTATTTTCCACTTTAAGATTTGCACCCGACGGAAGAAAAACGATATAATTAATCTCGATATTCTTTTCCTGTCCAATCACACTGCCGGTAAAGTCGTTCACCATATTCCGGCTACTGTTCAAAAAAAGTGTTTTCGCCACAATAAAATGACTGCTCTGTACAAACGAGACATCAATCTCATTCATAAGTTTTTTTGTTTTATATTCATCCTTAGCCCTGACAATCATCGTGACCTCAAACATCACCGAATCTTTATTCCAGGTATTGATATGCACCATTCCGTATTTATTGGTTATCTCGGTGCGTGTATCCCGGAAAGCAGCGTATGTCCGATACACTTTTTTTGACAATTCGGATTTCTGCCCCTGCACTGTGATTACAGTCAGCGACAATAAAAAACCGATACATGTTATTTTACAAATCTGCTTTTTCATTTGTATGAGTATTACATGCGTTCAAATCATTCAGTTCGTTTAATACATCTTCGAGCAACTGAAGCTTTAACTGGTAATTACGGATCATGTGCTCAATCACCTCGCGGTTGGCAACATTATCCTTCAGATCTTTCTTCAGTTCATTGGCCAGATGATTCAGTTCATCGAGGTCCGACACTACCTGATTATACACCTCGGGGTTCGATTGTGTACAGATTTTTACCTGCGACAGCCGTGAGTTAAGCTGAACGGAATAAAACTTCTCGGCATCCTGTAATTCGGCCATAATGCTATTGTTTGCTGCCGGTTGCATTTTTTGATGAGAGAAGTTTGCCAACCGGAAAGCAGAGAGATACGA
>CAZRNJ010000125.1:0-7411 GCA_964601385.1 uncultured Bacteroidales bacterium
GTTTCATGGTTAGCTGGGTATTGGCAATACTGCCGCCGCAACAAAGCGAATCGCTGCCCTCTTCAGTGTTATTTACCAATGTTCCGATGGTGTCTAAAATGATTCTTGGCTCGTAGTAGATCCCGCTGCCCCGACCAAGTTCACAGGGGTCGTGATAAGAGAACCGGATATTTTTTTTCTCTAACACCAGCTTGTTTTGCTCCATCAGTCGCAGAATATACTCGGTATGATGCAATACCTCAATATCGAGCTGATAGTCTTCTTTAAATATTTTATAACAGATCGGGCAGGTGGTAATCAGCGTTTTGGCTTCTGATGAGTAAATAATTTCTTTATTGTGATCAAATAGTTTTTTTGCTGCTTCATACTGTCCGGCAAGCACCAATGGTCGTCCGCAGCAGGCGCTGATATCCTCGTCCATAAACAGAAAATTGATATTAGCGGCCTGAAGAATTTTTACCATTCCTTTTTTAATGGTGGGTGTCAGATGAGTCATGCATCCTGCAAAAAACAGTACATCGGCTTTTTTATGCGGTTGTGCTTTAAGATACTCATAGGCCGTACTCTGGTTAGGTGCTTGTAATGCGCGTTGCGCCAGTCGAATGGCCGGCGCATCAATACCCACCGGGCAATTCTCAGAGCATCGTCCGCACATCAGACAGTTAAAAAGCACTTTCTCTTCCGTTTTATTTTGTCGTACCGACCGTATAAAATATACGGCCTGAGTGTCGGGAATATGCAGATTGCCGTTGAGCTGGCATTTATCAATGCAGATGCCGCAGCGTGAACAGCTGTGTACTTCAACATCAGAAAACGAGGTATATTGTTTCCCGGTTTTTATTCCATAGTGACGTAGCGCGATCAGCAGCACTTCGGTAGGGATATGCATAAAACGCGAAAAAGGCAATGAAACGAAAAATATCCCTAATGTAATGGAATAAGCCCACCATGCAGGATACTCAAGGAGCTCAACAGGTAGCAGCATCGCGAACAGATGACCGGCTGTTCCGGTAAAGAAACTGCCGTTATGATGTACTCCTGATGTAAGACTTTCGGCGATGAAGCGTAGGGGAAAAATCAGCCACAGGGATGCAAGAGCAAAGCGGTCGTATTTTTTCAGTCGTGTTGTTTTTTTTAAACCGAAGAGCGTTGACCGTGCGCGTTTCAGATAAGCCAGTAAAACACCGCTGAGGACGAACAATAGCAACACATCCATGATGATCGCAAAACCGGTGGAGAAGAAGAAATGCGGCTCGCCGGGTGCAAAAAACCGGAAAAAGATAGCCAGATACGGAGGGGCTACCGGCAGATCGCTGTATGCTTCAGCCATGATATTGCCAACAACAATCAATAAAAACCATCCGAATGCCAGCGACATGTGCATATATCCCAGGAGGGGGTTGGTGCGGAATATTTTCCGGTGCAGCAGCGATTCCGAAACAATCTCCTTAATCGCGGTGAATGTGTGGTACGAAAAGAAACCGTTTACCAGTTTTTTCTTGTCCTCAGCCGGAAGCATCACAATCCATCGTATAAATGACCATCCGAGGATGCCCAGCAATAATGCCAGTCCGGCAACAAAGGGTATAACAAAAGAGTCGAACATCATAAACGGGTGTATTTTTCAATTCCTTTTTTTATGGCCAGAATCACATTACGTGTATTGATGCCTCGCGGACAGGTCAGGAAACATTTACCGCACAGCATACATTTATTGATCTCTTTCTCAAGATTTGTTGTTTCGCCCCTGCGTAGCAGAACATTGAGCTTGCGGATATTGAAATCGGTGAGGTTACCGGCAGTGCAGGTCGCGGTGCAGCATCCGCACGACAGGCAAACCACAAATGATGGCTCAAGCCCGATGACGTATTCGAGCAACCGGCCGTCATTCCTGTCGTAATCAATCTGGCGGCCTTCTGTTATGGTATATCCGAAGTGCGGCATAGTATTATATATTTACAGGGCTATTCATAAGATATTGATGGATCATGGCTACAGCCGACCGTGCATCGCTGATGGCATCGGTAGCGCTCATAGGCGATGTACAGGCGCCGGCGACAAATAACCCTTCGGTCGCCGTCAGGTTTTTATTCATGTGTTCGTCCAATGGCTTAACAAAATTGTTGGAGGCGCGTTCCATGCCGGTAATGGCCATAATTTCTTTTGTTCCTTCGGATGGCACCATGCCCGACAGCAGAACCATCAGGTCAAGATTCATCTTGATGGGACGTCCGGCCAGCGTATCTTCTGCTTTAATTTGTATGGATCCGTCCATATTCTCCGAGGCCTCCGAAACACGCCCGCGGATAAACTGAACACCCCATTTCTCCTGTGCCTCACGGTAAAGCTCTTCAAACTTTGGCCCGTACATGCGAAGGTCAATATAAAAACAGAAGATCTCGGTAGCGGGCAGTTCCTGCTTCAGTTCTATGGCCTGCTTGACTCCGGTAATGCAACATACCTTGGAACAATACGTATTGCCCGACTTCTCATCACGCGAGCCCACACAATGGATCATCCCGATACGTTTGGGTTGTTTACCGGACGCAGTGACTACCGGCTCATGTTTCTTAAAGAGTTCTTCAAGATCAGCCGACGTGATTACATTATCATATATGCCGTAACCGAATTCTTCTTTTTTCTCGGCATTGAACAGTTTAAATCCGGTAGTGACTAATACGGCATCAGCGCTGAATTCACCGTAGTTTTTCGTTCTGAGTAAAAAAACATTTCTTTCCTTCTTGATGGATTCGATCTCGGCACGCAGCTTAAGGTCAATGTTCCGGTCCGATAGTTTATGCCGCAATGGATCCAATATTTCGGTGGCAGGTGTCAAGCTGGGGAACAGCCGGTCCCAGTTGGCCAGATTGCCTCCTGTTTTATGTTCTTTCTCAAGTAAGGTGACTTTATGTCCGAGTTCCGATAGGTGTATGGCTGCGTCCATACCGGCTATCCCGGCGCCGATGATGGCTATGTTTTTTGTTACATGCATACTTCACAGTTTAGTACCGATGGTTTTTCTGGTGTACCCAGATTTTCGCCGTTGGCTCCTTTATATTTTTCGTCAGGGTTGTAGCAGATACCCATCTTGTTTAGTAGTGGTTCTGAGTTGATTTGATGCATTTGCAATCCGAGTACCCAGGGATCATAACCCAGCACCAGACCCGCCATCTCTTCATAGGTCAGTATGGGAATACCGTTGCCATCCCTGCTGTACACTTTGCCTTCCATCTCGCTGATAGCGTACTGCCAGCGATCGAGGAACATAGGACAGCCGGGACAGTTGCACACAATAGCATCCGGCTCATAGGGTTCCATTGATTCAAATTTTTTCTTTGTGTTAGCGATGGAATAGCCACGGTTGGCCATAACAATGTAGTGTCTGAAACCAAATCCGCAACAGTGCCTGCGCTCGGGATAATCAACTACTTCGCCACCCCAGGCCTCAATCATTCCGGCCAGAACATATGGGTATTCGGCGCCGCCAACCCCTTTGTGCGGGAACATTTTTGCATAATGACAGCCGATATGTTCAACAATGCGCAGGGGTTTCCCGGTTTTAGAATTGACTAATAAGTGTTTTGCTTTTGATCGGATCTTGTGACGGAATTTAAAAATGATATCGCTCGGATGCGCGATGTTTTCGGGGACTTCAAATTCTCTGCCTGTGGCCTTACGCAGATGTTCGCGCGTTTTCTCAAGTGTCTCGGGAAAATGGTGCCAGGTGTTGAATATCTCGGAATACAAACCAAAAGAAGTGATACATGAGGGAACAAGATTTTTATATCCTGTTTCACCCATCAGCGATAATTGACGCGCTATAACGGTCATCGTCGTTTCAACAGGGATTACATCGCTGTGATATCCAATGCCGGTACAGGTTGTCTGCCGCGCTTCATCATGGATATCAAGCCCAAGCACTTCTCTGATTATTTTGATAAAGACAGCTTCGGATCCCGGAAAAAAGGATTGTCTGATGCAACTGCGTGCATAAAAATAATGATCATCTGCTATCTCTTTCTGATATTCAGCCCAGATATTTTTTTTGCCCTCTGTTTTCATGTTCCGCAGTTTGGATTAGTGGGTATGGGTGTTATTATTGGTTGTGAAAACATGATTGAAGTAGTCGCAATCGGTTGAGCCGGAACGAAAATCAATAGTCATCTCCCGTGCTTTGCTTTCGGAGAATGATTCGATTTTTTTAAACCGTTCGGTTCCGCCGGTTTCATCGAAAATCTTTTTTATTTCCAGAAGTGTTTCTTCCGGTACCTGTCTCAGTGCCCCGGCTCCCGGTTTCTTATAGTTTGCGCCTATTTTTGAAAATACCGGCTCTGGATTTTTATGCAGCCATTCCCATACCGGCCCTTGCTCAGGATGTGTTTCCGGTTTTACCATGTCAAAATGAACACAGTAGCCGGTTTTTAAAATATTGTCGCCGATAGCGCGTTTGATGGCAAGTTGCTGGCGTCCCTTTTCCGATTTGGCAAAGTAACCCGTGTCTTGTGATAGTGAACGTAATGCAATGATGATCAATCCGGGCACATTACCGCGTGGACAGCGTGTACTGCACGACATACATTCGCCGCAGTACCAGATCGTGTCGCTTTTCAGCAGTTTTTCTATCTCTGCTTCATCCTGCGATTGCACAGTGTCAACAATGATGCGTGGATCGTAGTTGTAAAAATCAGCCGCCGGACAAATTGCTGTACATACCCCACAGTTCATGCATGCTTTGAGTCCTTCAATAAAACGTACGTCCTGCATCAGTTGCTGGTAAAATGTTTTCTCCATGTTTTATCCTCTTTTAGCCCGTTGCAACCCGTGTTTATGCTACAAATGTAGGTGTGTTGATGCGGGTTTGAAACAGTTTTAAAACCTAATTCTGATATACTGATTATGCATGAGTGTATGTGCTTATGCATTGATAAGTATAAGTGCTGATAATGATATTTTTTTGATTATTAATCTATTGTGAAATAGATACTAATCAATATAAATAATCTGTGCGATGGTCGGGTAATACAGATAAATGCCAAAAGGTAATTTTAGCTTATCATTGCAATTATTTTTTAACGATGTGTCTGGTCACGCTTAAAGGATGGATTACCGGCAAGAAGCAATGGTTTAGCCGTATAAAAAATAAATATGGTATACCCACAGGTTACCGGTTGAATGCTGCTTCCATACAGTTGATGAAGGATATTTTTGAGAGAAATGTGTATGGCAGGCGATTCCCGTTTAACCACCGGAATATTATTCTTGATCTTGGCGCTCATCAGGGTTATTTTGCATTGTTTGCGGCTTATCATTCGTTGCCCGGCTCCCGGATCATCTGTGTTGAACCGGATGAACAGAATTTTTTCATTCTGCAGAGAAATATGAAATTCGTGCAATCAAAAGAGGTCGTGCTTATCAATAAAGCCCTTGCATCAACCAATGGAACCCGTTTGCTGTTCAAAGGAAACAGCCAGAATCACAGTTTGTTTCCGGTCGGACAAAACCCACTCAGCACGAATACGGCTGTTTCAGCAGAGACCATTATGCTGGATCAATTACTGGCTGAACAAGGGCTTGAACAGGTTGATTTTTTAAAGATGGATATTGAAGGCGCCGAATATGAGGTGTTATTGAATACTGCTGCCGGTGTGCTGAAAAAAATCGCAGTCATCTGTCTCGAATTTCACGACCTCAGATCCGCCGGTTATTCAGGCGAGCAACTACGCAGCCATCTGCTTAACAATGGTTTTACTATTGATCAGTTCGAATATCATCCGTCGAATATGGGTTTACAGTTTGGCATGCTTGTTGCTTTGCGACATGATATAGCGAGAAAATGATTTATAGCAGTTTCGGGCTGAGAAACCACGTTATTACGACATCAGCACAAGAAGAGATATGGAAACCCGCTTTTGTTGTAATTTTTTATACCATGATAAATTGTAATTCCTTACTTTTACAAATTAATTTTAAAAAATGGAATCTGCCATACCTCTAATTATCTGCCTGCCTTTTGTTGTTTTATTGCTGGGAATTGCCATTATGCCTCTTACTCATGCGCATTTATGGGAAAGCAACCGAAATAAAATTATTATTACTGTGCTGATCAGCTTACCTGTGCTGGTATTTCTGCTTTTGCGTTTTCCGCACGAGTTGATGATCTCACTTGAGGACTATATATCGTTTATACTTTTGCTTGGAGCACTTTTTATTCTCTCGGGAGGTATTGCAATCAAGCTTGATCTGCCTGCTGCTCCGTGGGAAAATACTTTGTTTCTGCTCTTCGGCGCTGTTCTGGCTAATATTGTAGGAACTACCGGCGCCAGCATGTTGCTGATCCGTCCATTGCTTAAGATTAATTCCGGCAGAAAAAACATGTTGCACATTCCGGTATTTTTTATCTTTATTGTATCAAATATTGGCGGGTCACTCACTCCGCTTGGCGATCCACCGCTTTATCTGGGTTATCTGCGCGGTGTTTCTTTTGAATGGACACTCACATTATGGCCTGTCTGGCTTTCAACGATCAGTATTCTGTTAATTATATTTTATATTTGGGATACCCAGGCCTGCAAAACAGAGGAAATGCAAAAGCTGGCAAAAACACACACAGGGAAGGTTCAGGTTTCCGGTATCATCAATATTCTCTTATTGCTTGTGGTTATTGCAACGATTTTTTTTCAGGTTAAATCGCCATACCGGGAACTGGTGCTTGTTGTATGCATACTGTTGTCTTTGAAACTGTCGAAGAAAGAGGATCATGACTACAATCAGTTCTCATTTCATCCGATTGCTGAGGTGGCGATACTGTTTGCCGGTATTTTTATAACGATGGTTCCATTGCTGATGTTGCTTGAGGAAAATGGCGCCGGCTTTGGAATCACACGTCCCTGGCAGTTTTTCTGGATTACCGGCGGACTTAGTTCATTTCTCGATAATGCACCAACCTATATCACACTCTCATCTTTAGCCGAAAGTGTTACTCATGCTGCACCTTCTGCAGTACCTGTGGTTGCAGGCATCCGCGTTGACCTGCTCAGGGCAATCAGCTGTGGCGCTGTATTTATGGGTGCAAACACCTACATCGGTAATGGCCCGAATTTTATGGTTAAATCCATTGTAGAACATTATGGAGTAGAGATGCCGCATTTTTTCCATTATATGCTGTATTCATTGATGATATTAATACCTGTATTTCTATTCGTTACATTTGTGTTCTTCATGGGCTGATGATTGTTTTTGGAGCGTTTTTTTTTATATCTTCGTGTCAATTGAAACATTTAACGGGTTGCTAGCTCAGCTGGTTTAGAGCACTACCTTGACAGGGTAGGGGTCACTGGTTCGACTCCAGTGCAACCCACAAAAACATATTTAATACCGATTGGACAAATGTAATAGTCCAATGTAAATGGAC
>CAZRNJ010000126.1:0-7394 GCA_964601385.1 uncultured Bacteroidales bacterium
GATAATAAGCAGGTTCGGAAATCATTATCAGAGGTTGTTGAGCGAATATTGGAAGAAATTGCCATTAAGTCGGCCTGTTTCGGTGTATGTGAAAACGGATACACGTTAAAAAATTTTCTTGAGGCACGCGCTGTGGCCGGAATAGAAGATATTGCCGTGCCACGGAAAAAAAGTAAAGAACAGCCCATTTATGACGAATCGGCCAAGGAAACAGAGATTTATGGATTATTAAAAGAATGGCGTACATATATGGCGGCAGAGATGGATGTTGCTCCTTATATGATTATGCATAATAAAGTGCTTATTCTTTTATCAACACGGCTACCGGACACGCTTGAAGAGCTAAAACTGATAAAAGGGCTTGGTCAGCGTAAAATTAATCAATACGGAGAACAATTGCTGGCAATAATCAGTGATTATAAAAAACAATTGCAAGACGAAGTTTCCGGGTAAGAACTTGAATACAGGATAGAACCGGAAATAAAAAATAATTTGTATTAAATTTGTAAAATCAGATTTTTTATTTTATGTTTGTATCAGAATAAAAGATGAAATTGATTAGTTTAAATATTAACAATTGGTGGTGGTGGCGCTTTAGCAGGATTCTTGTCCGTGAAGAGGTGTAGCGCCAGTTTTATATATAGTAATAATATTCAAGGCCTGCCGATATCACGGCAGGCCTTTTTATTTAAAAAAAACAATATGAAAACATACAAGATTATTACAACTACAAAAAAAATTTTAGCCGACACAATAACGCCGGTAAGTATCTATATGAAGTTAAGGGATATTTTCCCCGGCGCTATATTGCTCGAAAGCTCCGATTATCATAGTCATGCCAACAGCTATTCATTTATTTGTCTTAATTCTGTAGCATCATTCAGAGTCGATAAGGGAAGTATAGCGATTCAGTATTTTAGTCAACCATCTGTAATCCGGCCGGTAAAATCACGCAGTGAGGTTATTTCGGGCTTATCGGAGTTTGTGCAGTCGTTTCGGTGCATTGGTGACGAACCACCCCTGATTGATGGTGTTTTTGGCTATTGTGCATATGATGCGGTGCAGTATTTTGAGGATATTCAGTTGCGTCACCAGCAAACCGAGACCGAATATATTTCGGCAATCCGGTATGATTTTTATAGTTATATCATTGCTATTAATCATTTTAAAAATGAGCTTCAGTTAATATGTAATCAAGCCGAAGGCAGGACAGATGATCTTTCGGTTCTTGAGCCATTGCTGGCTAATCGGTCGTTTGCAACATATCCTTTCGAACCACAGAAAGACGAGCAATCGAACATTACCGACAGTGAATATATTGAAATGGTAAAACATGGGAAGGAACACTGCCGGCGGGGTGATGTATTCCAGATCGTTCTTTCGCGCCAGTTCAGCCGGGGTTTTACAGGTGATGATTTTAATGTATACCGATCGCTCCGGTCAATTAATCCTTCGCCTTATCTGTATTATTTTGATTACGGGACATATCGAATTTTTGGTTCATCGCCTGAAGCGCAGATAGAGGTAAATAAGGGGAAGGCATATATTAGTCCGATTGCCGGAACATTCAGGCGTACCGGTGACGATGAAAGGGATAAAGAACTGGCCGAAACATTATCGCGTGATCCGAAAGAAAACGCCGAACATATAATGCTGGTTGATCTGGCGCGTAACGATCTTGGACGCACAACAACTCATGTTAAGGTAGAGCGGTACAGAGAGATACAGTTTTATTCACATGTGCTTCATATGGTGAGCAAGGTTTCGGGTGATTTGCCGGCCGGCGCCGATACAGTGAGGATTTTGGCCGAGTCGTTTCCTGCAGGCACATTATCCGGCGCGCCGAAATATAAAGCCATGGAATTAATTGATAAATACGAAAATAAATCACGCGGTTATTATGGTGGATGTATAGGAGTTATACGGTTGAATGGCGATATTAATCATGCGATTATGATTCGCTCGTTTATGAGTAAAAATAATGTGCTATACTATCAAGCAGGTGCAGGCATAGTAGTTGATTCGGTTGAAGAAAAAGAACTGCAGGAAGTAAATAACAAACTTGCCGCACTGAAGACAGCAATTGAAAAAGCCGGATCAAACCGGCCGATAAACTGATAATAAGCCGGAACAGATTTGCTGAATAAAACAAAAATTCTGAAGGATATGAAAATACTGATGATTGATAATTATGATTCGTTTACCTATAATCTTGTTCAATATGTTGAACGGTTGACCGGCCGCAGTGTTACTGTACGGCGGAACGACAAGATTAGTATAGACGAGGTGGCGGACTTTGATAAGATTATGCTTTCACCCGGGCCCGGAATACCCGATGAGGCAGGCATAAGCAAAGAGGTTGTCAGGATATATGGGCATGAAAAGAGCATCTTGGGCGTTTGTCTTGGACATCAGGCCATAGGTGAAGTATATGGCGGACGCCTGGTGAATATGAATAAGGTGTATCACGGCATAGCAACGGCAGTGCATGTAACAGCGAAAGATGAGCCCTTGTTTCGCGAAATACCGGAGATTTTTGATGCCGGGCGTTATCATTCATGGATGGTATCAAAAGATGGGTTTCCTGATTGTTTAGAGATTACCGCTGTAGATGATGAAGGAACGATTATGGGTTTGCGGCACAGAAAGCATAATGTGCGCGGTGTCCAGTTTCATCCGGAGTCAGTGCTTACAAAGCCCGGAATGCAGATAATCACTAACTGGTTATTGCTATAAAAAATTATGGTTTTGAAAATTCTTTAAAAATTCACACATGAAAGAAATATTAAACTATTTGTTTTCGAGTAAAACATTGACGCGTGATGATGCGCGTACTGTATTAACCAATATAGCGGGCGGAAAGTATAATGATTCCGAAATTGCATCTTTTCTTACGGTTTACCTTATGCGGAGTATAACTGTAGATGAGTTATCGGGTTTCCGTGATGCGCTGCTTGGATTATGTATACCGGTTGAATTTCCGGGATATACTACGATTGATGTATGTGGAACCGGCGGAGATGAAAAGAATACATTCAATATTTCAACCCTGACCGCATTTGTGCTTGCAGGCGCGGGCTATAAAGTAACCAAGCATGGGAATTACAGTGTTTCATCATCTTGTGGTTCATCCAATATTCTTGAGTATTATGGTTACTCGTTTACAAATGACAGAGGCCGGTTACAAAAGCAATTAGATTGTGCTGGGATTTGTTTTTTACATGCTCCGTTGTTTAATCCGGCAATGAAAAATGTAGCGCCGGTACGTAAAAGTTTAAAAATGAAAACATTTTTTAATATGCTTGGCCCTATGGTTAACCCCTCTTTTCCGGCGAACCAGGTTATCGGAGTTTTTAATCTTGAAGTAGCGCGGCTATATCATTATATTTATCAGTTAAGCGAAAAAAATTATGCAATCATTTACAGTATTGATGGTTATGATGAAATATCGTTAACCGGCAAGTATAAAGTATTTACACGGCAAAGCGAAATGCTATTATCTCCTTTTGACATCGGATTACCGGAGAATTTGCCGGCCGATTTATTTGGGGGAACATCAGTAGAACAGGCCGCGCGGATTTTTTTAGAGATTCTTTCGGGAAAAGGTAGCAAAAAGCAATATAATACTGTAGCAATAAATGCGGCATACGGGATTCGTTGTTTTAAACCGGAACAGACCATTGAAGAATGTTTTAATGAGGCAATGGAATCATTGAAATCGGGCGCGGCATTACGGGCATTTCATGAACTGTTAAATTCTGCAAAATGAATAAGCTGGATGAAATTTTATCGGTAAAACGAAGAGAAGTTGAACAGCGTAAAAAGTTAATCACTGTTCAGCAATTGGAAAAATCGGTGTTTTTTCAGCGCTCACCCATTTCTTTTACAGGGCGTTTTAATCAATTGTCAACACCCGGAATTATTGCAGAATTTAAACGTAAATCGCCATCAAAAGGTGTTATTAATCAAACAGCTGATGTGGTTAAAGTTGCGGGCGCATATCTTGATGCGGGAGCGGTAGGTGTTTCGATATTAACTGATATACAATATTTTGGCGGCACGTTTAATGATATTATCAGCGTCAGGCAGGCAATTGATTGTGCTGTTTTACGAAAAGATTTTATTGTAGATGAGTATCAAATTATTGAATCAAAGTCGGTAGGAGCCGATATGATTTTATTGATTGCAGCATGCCTAAGCTCAGACGAGGCCGGCAGATACTATATGTTAGCACATTCGCTTGGATTGGAGGTGCTTTTTGAAGTACATAATGAAGAGGAACTGCAAAAGTGCGGAAAAAATGCCGACCTGATTGGAGTGAATAACCGTAATTTGAAAACATTCAAGGTAGATACTGAAATATCATACCGGCTGATAGAAAAGATACCGGTAGATAAAATAGCCGTTTCTGAAAGCGGATTAAGCCGGCCGGATGAGATATCAAAGCTATATGCAGCAGGATATAAGGGTTTTTTAATAGGCGGATATTTTATGCAATTCGATGATCCGGGTAAGGCATGTTTTGAATTTATTTCTCAAATACAAAAAGTATAATGATTTGTTAATTGATTATAACAGATAATGCAGATAGATTAAGTCGGAAAAAATGAAATATACATTGAAGGTTTGTGGAATGCGCGACAGAACGAATATTATTGAGGTTGCTGCATTGATGCCCGGTTTTATAGGATTTGTTTTTTTTCCGGCATCACCCCGTTACGCGGGTGATTGCATTATGGATGATTTATCTGTTGAGCCGATAAAAACAGGGGTATTTGTTAATTCACCGGTGGATGAAATATTGGCTGTATCAAAACAGTTCGGGCTGGGCGCAGTCCAGCTTCATGGGAATGAGAGCACCAATGTGTGCCAGACACTTAAGCAGGCGGGATTTGTTTTGATTAAGGCCTTTTCCGTTTCAATGGTCAGTGATTTTAATCGCTGTGATGAGTATGCCGGTTGCTGTGATTATTTTTTATTTGATACGGCAACTGAAAAACATGGGGGAAGCGGTATACAATTTGACTGGTTTATTCTTGACAACTATGCAGGAAAATTGCCTTTTTTTCTAAGTGGCGGGATTAGTGTCGCTGATGCAGGAGCGATAAAGCGCATACAGCACCCGCAGTTATTTGGAATTGATATTAATAGCCGGTTTGAGATTGAGCCCGGCATAAAAGATATATCTCTGATTAAAAAATTTATTGATTTATTAAGCTAATGATTATGAAAAATCAGCCAGACAGTAAAGGGTATTATGATAACTTCGGCGGAGCATTTGTGCCTGAAATGCTTTTTCCAAATACCGAGGAGTTGCGAAAAAATTATTTAGCTATCCTCGAAAGTCCGCGATTTAAACAAGAATTTTCAATATTACTTCGCGACTATGCAGGCCGGCCTTCGCCTTTATATCTTGCCCGAAATTTATCTTCACGGTACAACGCATCAATCTATCTGAAGCGCGAAGACCTTAATCATACCGGTTCACATAAAATAAACAATACGCTTGGACAGATATTGATTGCGAAATATCTTGGGAAAACACGGATTATTGCAGAAACCGGCGCCGGGCAGCATGGTGTGGCTACGGCTACTGTATGTTCGCTGATGGGCATGGAATGTGTTGTTTATATGGGAGATACAGATATGAAGCGGCAAGCGCCAAATGTTGCGAAGATGCAGATGTTAGGCGCAGAAGTACGACCTGTATTCAGCGGAAATAAAACATTGAAAGATGCAACCAACGAGGCCATACGCGACTGGATTAATCATGCCGGAAATACACATTATATTATTGGTTCTGTGGATGGCCCTCATCCTTATCCCGATCTTGTAGCGCGGCTGCAATCGGTAATCAGCATGGAGATGAAGGAACAATTGACTGAAAAAACCGGGAATCCTTATCCGGATTATATCATTGCCTGTGTTGGAGGCGGAAGCAATGCGGCCGGGGCTTTTTATCATTATATTGATTATTCGTCGGTAAAACTGATTGGTGTTGAGGCAGCGGGAAAAGGGATTGATACCGGCGAGACAGCAGCTACCATTGCCATAGGGAAGGATGGTGTGTTGCATGGCAGCCGGACATTGATTATACAGACCGATGACGGGCAGATTATCGAGCCCTATTCGATTTCGGCCGGATTGGATTATCCCGGCATCGGGCCGATTCATGCAGCACTTGCCCGAAGCGGCAGAGCCCAGTATATAGATGCTACAGATGAAGAAGCCCTCGATGCCGCCAGAACCATCACCCGGGCAGAGGGCATTATTCCGGCGCTTGAATCGGCACATGCACTTGCGGCTCTTGAGAAAATAAAGTTTAAGCCCAGCGATATTGTTGTTGTCATTATCTCGGGCAGAGGGGATAAGGATATGCAGCAATATATTTTGAATAATACAAAATAAAATTCTATGAACAGAATAGATGATTTATTTACCCGGAAAAACGGGAATATTCTTTCGGTTTATTTTACAGCCGGCTATCCGTTACTGAATGATACAAACACGATTATTGGGGCATTAGAAAAATATGGAGCTGATATGATAGAGATTGGCATGCCTTTTTCAGATCCTATGGCAGACGGGCCGGTAATACAACAAAGCAACCAGCAGGCACTGGCAAATGGAATGACGATTAAATTGCTCTTTCGACAGCTTTCCTCTATTCGCGAAAAAGTTTCTGTTCCATTATTGCTGATGGGTTATCTTAATCCGGTTTTGCAATTTGGTTTTGAGGCGTTTTGCTCACAGGCGGCTGCGGTTGGAATAGATGGATTGATAATCCCGGATCTTCCGCCGGATGAATATAAAAAGCATTATAAAATGTTTGTCGAGAAAACAGATTTGCGTTTTATTATGCTGATTGCGCCTCAGACCAATGAAGCACGCATCAGAGAGATAGATACAGATGCTTCCGGTTTTATTTATGCTGTATCGGCTTCATCTACTACAGGTGTAAAAGCAGGATTTACTACAGAGCAGATTGCCTATTTTAGCCGGATAGCAACTATGCGCCTGCGACTGCCGGTATTAATCGGTTTCGGTATTTCTGACAGCGCGACATTTCAAATGGCATGTAAATATGCCCGGGGCGCTATTGTGGGAAGCGCTTTTGTTAAACAATTGGCCGAAACAAAGGAGGATGTTGAGAAATGTGTTAAAGAGTTTTGTTTGCGTATCGGCAGACAATAAATTTAAGTAGTTTGTTTTACGGCGAGATATCATTAAATAAATTAGGATTAACCCAAATTCCGCATTGGAAAATGCAGAAATGATTAAGAATTTGTAATTCAGTATTTTTCAAATACTTCAAACAAATTCTAAATCGGGATTAATAAGTCAATCCTTAATAAGATTTTAAGTTGTTGATAATGAACATATTATGTTAATAA